>NZ_JAYKTS010000025.1 GCF_037024155.1 Bacillus sp. 2205SS5-2 | reverse complement strand
CCGCCAGCGTTCGTCCTGAGCCAGGATCAAACTCTCCATAAAAGTTAAGTTTGACTTGCTCATAAAACTTTTTTGTAAGAATCTATGTTCTTACTTTTAAATTTAACGTTGACGTTTCGTCTTTTCAGTTTTCAAAGTTCAATCGTTGTCGCGATGAGGCGACTTTTCTATCATACAACTCCCGCAACACTTTGTCAACAAGTTTTTTGTTTTTTTTCAGTGTGTTTTGAGTTGTTGTTGCCGTGTTTCTTAGCAACAGATAATAATATACCATCCTTTAAATTAGAACGCAACACTTTTTTATAATAAAGTAATATTCATAATACTCTAATTTAACTTTGAGTTTTCACTTCTATTAAATATACACTCCTATTATATTTCACGTCTAGCTACTCCTCTCAATTTCACTTCATTTAGAGTCTTGATTACCTCTTTCAAACTCTACTCACATTGTAGAAAGCTTTCCCTTTTTTAAAAAGTCCCCCACAACAAATAGTTGCGGGGGACTTTAGGTCAATCTTTATGTCTCATCAATGGGAACAGTAGCACATCACGAATGGACGGGGAATTTGTTAATAGCATTACAAGCCGGTCTATGCCAATCCCTAATCCACCTGTTGGAGGCATTCCGTACTCTAACGCTTCCACAAAGTCTTCATCCATCATGTGAGCTTCATCGTTACCTTCTTCTCTTTCTACTAACTGAGCTTCGAATCTTTGTCTTTGATCAATAGGATCATTCAGCTCAGTGAATGCATTCGCGTGCTCCCGAGTTACGATAAACAGTTCAAAGCGATCCGTGAAGCGAGGATCTTCCGCATTCTTTTTAGCTAGTGGTGAAATCTCTAATGGATGACCATAGATAAATGTCGGTTGAATCAAAGTTTCTTCTACTTTTTGTTCAAAAAACTCATTAACGATATGTCCATATGACATCGTTTCTTTAATTTCAACTCCATGCTCTTTTGCCAGTGTTTTCGCTTCTTCGTCTGTCATTTTCCTCCAAAAGTCTACGCCTGTTTCTTGCTTAATTGCTTCTACCATATGAAGCCGAGTCCACTCAGGTTCTAAATTCACTTCATACTCGCCATACTGAACGGTTGTCGATCCTGTGACTTCTTTCGCAATATGGGCAACAAGATTTTCAGTTAAGGACATGATGTCATTATAATCTGCATAAGCCTCATATAATTCTATCATTGTAAACTCTGGATTATGTCGTGTTGAAACACCTTCATTCCGGAAAACACGACCAATTTCATAAACCTTCTCTAACCCACCTACGATAAGACGTTTCAAATGAAGTTCAATGGCTATACGCATAAACAAAGGCATATCAAGAGCGTTATGGTGAGTCGTGAACGGACGAGCAGAAGCACCACCAGCGATCGAGTGCATCATCGGAGTTTCCACTTCTAAGTATCCTTGATCATCTAAGTAACGACGCATGGACTGAATGATTCGACTTCTAGCAATAAACGTTTCTTTGCTTTCTTGATTCATAATTAAATCAAGGTAGCGTTGACGATACCGTTGTTCAACATCTTTTAAGCCGTGATATTTCTCTGGAAGTGGACGTAATGATTTCGCTAGCAATTCAAAATGGGTCGCCTTAACAGAAAGCTCACCTACTTTTGTTTTGAAGACAACTCCTGTTACACCGACAATGTCACCCAAATCTGCCGTGTTAAACACATCATATTGTTCGTCACCAATGGCATCTTTTCGGATATAAAGTTGAATTTGACCAGAAATATCTTGAATATGAGCAAACCCAGCTTTTCCTTTTCCCCGTTTTGTCATTATTCGACCGGCAATTGTGACTTCTTCCTTCTTATCTTCAAGCTCTTCTTTAGAAAAGGTATCAAATTGTGATTTAACTTCCTCTGCAATATGAGTACGATCAAACCGTTTTCCGAATGGATCCACTCCTTTTGCTTGCATGGATTCCATTTTATCTCGTCGAACGCGCAATTGGTCATTTAACTCTTCATGACTCATCTATTTTCACTCCAATACATTTTTTATCTAATAGTAACTTTTGTTTTTTATACTTTACTATTGTACACAATCTAAGCGTAAGACACACCCTTTATGTAAGGTGAAATAAAAAACTGCTAGCAGTTTAACTAGCAGTTCTCATTTTTAGCCTATTTTAACACTATTTTCTTTTGCTTCAATTTCAAAAACAAGGTTGTTTAAGAGATTGACTAATTCAGCTCTCGTAGAGCATTCATTAACGGCATTACGTGCCCTTGCATTTCCTCGGATTCCCTTTAAATACCAAGCTGCGTGTTTTCTCATTTCACGTACTGCGATATTTTCGTTTTTCAAAGCAATTAAACGATCAAGGTGAAGGATACAAACGTCAATTTTTTCACGAACGCTCGGATCTTCCAATAGCTTACCCGTTTTCAAATACTGTACCGTTCGATAAATCATCCATGGATTTCCCAGAGCCGCTCTTCCAATCATAACACCGTCACAGCCCGTTTCTTCAAGCATACGTTTTGCGTCTTGAGGAGTTTGAACATCTCCATTTCCGATAACAGGAATATTGACTGCTTGTTTCACTTCACGAATGATATCCCAATTGGCATGACCTTCATACATTTGAACACGTGTACGACCATGTAGAGAAACCGCCTGGCCTCCTGCACGTTCAATTGCTTGCGCATTTTGAACTGCGTAAACATGGTCTTCATCCCATCCCATTCGCATTTTTACTGTAACTGGTTTATCCACTTCATCAACTACCGCAGCCACCATTTCGTAAATCTTATTTGGATCGAGTAACCACTTAGCCCCCGCATCACATTTCGTGATTTTAGGAACTGGGCACCCCATATTAATATCGATAATATCGGCATTTGAGTTTTTGTCGACGAACTTTGCCGCTTGTACCAATGTATCCTTCCGTCCGCCAAAAATCTGTAGGCTAAGAGGGTATTCTCTTTCATCAATGTAAAGCATATTCATCGTTCTTTCATTTTGAAAAACAATCCCTTTATCGCTGACCATTTCTGCACAAACAAGTCCAGCTCCAAATTCTTTAACCGTTAATCGGAATGCAGAGTTACATACTCCTGCCATCGGTGCGAGTACAACTTGGTTGTCCATCTCAATGTTTCCAATTTTAAGCAAGTAAACCGACCTCTTTCTATCTTTCACTATATATAATTTTACGTTTCGTCAGGACGTAGTTCCTCATACGGAATACCTAACACCTCTGTTATTTTCGCCAGTAACTCCTGTGAAGGCATGCGATTTCCTCGTTCCACTTCTCCTAAAACGGATACCGAAACAGCTAATTCTTTTGCGAATCCTTCTTGCGTATAACCTTTTAACTTCCTAAAGGCACGTATGCGTCTTCCCCATTTATCTGCTTCCATAGTCGAACTCCTTCTTTATCAGGTATTTCGTTTAAATGTTCTTTTAAAGAGGTGTCCATCGTCGGAAACGCAAGATCTGAATCAATCTCAAGAAGCGGAATGAGTACGAAGGCTCGCTCATGCATCCGAGGATGTGGAACAATTAGGTTCTCTGTTTTCATATTGTCTTGATTATAGAGTAAAATGTCAAGGTCTATTGTTCGAGGTCCCCATTTAATAATCCGTTCACGACCAAGGTCTTTTTCGATAAAAAGACTGTACTGAAGCAATTCTTCCGCTGCAAGAAGGGTCTCAACCTTTACAACCATATTCAAAAATTTACCTTGTTCCGTATATCCAACAGGGTCTGTTTCATAAATCGAAGAGGTTTGTACAACTTGAACTTTCTCGTGGGAGTGTAGTGCTTTTATTCCACACCATAAAAAATATTCTCGGTCTCCCACGTTTGCTCCTAATGAAATATATGCGATTGTTGTCATATTATCTCCTTCTGGTAATTTCAATTGCAACGGATTTATAGTGCCCAGGGATTGGTGGGTCTGGCTTTATCACTGTAACCTTCGTGGATTCAACTTTTGAAAATTGTTGCAAAATAGAAGTGGCGATGGTTTCAGCAACCGTTTCTACTAGTTTAACCGGCTTCCCTTCGACAATTTCCTTACAGAGTTGATAAACCTCTCCATAGTTTACTGAATCTTCCAAGTCATCACTTTTACCCGCTTGTTGTAATGAAAGAAATAACTCTAAGCACACGCGGTAGCGCTGTCCTAGTTTCGTTTCTTCTGGAAATACACCATGATAACCGTAAAATTCCATATCGTTGATTTTAATTTTATCCATCTAAGCACTCTCCATCTAATAAAGCATCCATCATTTGAGTCATCCTTTTTATTTCTCTCACATCATGCACTCGAATCATTCTACATCCCTTTTGTATACCGTAACACACGGTAGCACCCGTTCCTTCCACTCGTTTTTCTACTGGTAGATCTAACACATGCCCAATAAAACGCTTTCGGGATGTACCGAGTAGAACAGGGTATCCTAGAGCAACCAATTTATCTAATTCATTCATCATCTTGATATTTAATTTCACATCTTTCGCGAAGCCAATGCCAGGGTCTAAGATTATTTTTTCATCTCTTACACCCGCTTGTTTAACGATCTCAATACTTTTCTGCACATCTTGCAGAACATCTCGGACAAAATGTTCGTACTCTTTGGATTCCCGGTTATGCATCAGGATGATCGGCACTCCCTTTTTTGCTGCCACAGAAGCCATGTTTGGATCCTTTTTAGCTCCCCACACATCATTGATGATATGCGCGCCCGCTTCAATGGCTCTTTGAGCGGTTTCAGCTTTGTACGTATCGATGGAAATCGGCACTGAAACCGCTTGTGATACCGCCTTTATCACTGGAATCACACGACTTAATTCTTCTTCTATAGAAACTGCCTCAAATCCGGGTCTTGTTGATTCCCCGCCAATATCAATAATATCAGCTCCATGTGAAATCATTTCTTTGGCACGAAAAACCGCTTCTTCAATTACTTTGTATTTTCCACCGTCCGAAAAGGAGTCTGGCGTTACATTTAAAATTCCCATCACTAACGTTTTCTCTCCGTATTCTAACGTATACGGTCCACATTCTATTGTTTGAATCATGACCTTCCTCCTAACTCATGATGACTCCACAAATCGCCCGTTTTCTCCTGATATGCTGTCGATAACATCTTTACCAACTCTCCTTCACATCCGGGGAAAACTTGAGCATCTAACTGACTAATTGGGACCACACCTTGTACCGAGTTGGTGAAAAAAATCTCCTCTGCACTTAGTAAGTGTTCTTTTGAATAACAACCTTCATTGGTCTTAACACCTAATTGATCACTCAGACTAAGAACGAATTGCCGTGTTATTCCATTCAAGATTCCCGTTTCTATCTTAGGAGTATATAAAGTGTGATTCTTATACCAAAAGATATTTGAAGTTATTCCCTCTGCTACGTATCCTTGTTCTGTTAAAAATATCCCTTCAATGGACGCTGTCGAACCAATTTCTCTTTTCGCTGCCATATTATTCAAATAATGATGTGATTTTAACCGAAAGCCTGTTTCAGGTGTATTCCTTCTAATCGATAAAAATCTACCTTCTTTACTACTTAGCCCAGAGACCGAGGGGAGTTTTTTTTGAAAGACGATAATAGTTGGCTCCGGGTAGGGTTCTGAACGAAGACCTATCTCCCCTATACCTGCAGAAACATTTAAACGAACGTAAGCATTTGGCAACTCATTATGAGTTTTCAACTTAGTCAATATTGATAGCACATCTTCTCTTTTTAACGAGTACTTGATATTCAATTCTTGCAACCCCTGGTGCAATCTCTCTAAATGATCATCCAATAAGAAAGGGTGACCGTTATACATACGGAATGTCTCAAATATCCCTATACCATATAAAAAACCATGATCAAACGGGGAAATCTTCGCCTTTTCTTGTTTCATATATTGTCCATTTATATATATATACATAAGGTCAGCCTCTAGTCATCGCTTGATGTTTCACATAGGATTCATTTTGTCTTAAAAAGTTCTTTAACAGGTCTTTGCCAGATTGCGTCATTATGGATTCCGGATGAAATTGCACTCCCTCTACGGGTAGTTCTCTATGTTTGATACCCATAATTTCTCCCTCTTCTGTCCACGCAGTAATCTCTAAACAAGTAGGAAGTGTTTCTTTCTTCACAATTAAAGAATGATATCTCGTGGCCTCTAATGGCGTTTCTAGCTGTCGAAAAACTCCTTGGTGATGATGAAAGATTTTCGATAGTTTTCCATGCATCAGTCGTTCAGCTTTGACAACATCCCCCCCAAACACTTGAGCAATTGATTGATGTCCTAAACAAACGCCAAACAAAGGAATTTCTCCTGCAAATTCTCGAATTGCTTCAAGACTAATTCCCGCCTCGTTCGGAGTACAGGGGCCTGGGGAAATCATTAAAAAATCAGGCTTCAATTTGCGAATTTCTTGAATAGTAATATCATCGTTTCGTTTAATAACAATTTCTTCGCCTAATTCGCCTAAATATTGAACAAGATTATATGTAAAAGAGTCATAGTTATCGATCATTAGA
The DNA here is from genome assembly GCF_037024155.1 of Bacillus sp. 2205SS5-2. NCBI lineage: Bacteria > Bacillati > Bacillota > Bacilli > Caryophanales > Bacillaceae > Bacillus > Bacillus spongicola. The sequence goes on along the minus strand of NZ_JAYKTS010000025.1, from coordinate 54,579 downwards.
ATCAACTTTACCTTCCTCCTTTCTTTCAGCTGCATCCTTCGCTTTCCAAAGCGCTTTCGCCTTTTTAAGCGCTTCTTTGTATTCGTGAGCGGGATTGGAATCAATAACGACCCCTGCTCCAGATTGGATGTATGCATGCCCATCCTTCGCTAATAACGTACGAATTACAATATTTAATTCTAAATCTCCATTAAAGCCTAACCACCCGATACTTCCCGTATAAATACCCCGCCTAACAGGCTCTAATTCCTCTATAATTTCCATCGTTCTTATCTTCGGAGCTCCCGTAATAGTTCCTCCAGGGAACATCGCACGAATAAGCTCTACTTCACTTTTATTTTCGCTTAGTTTCCCTCTAACGTTCGAAACGATATGCATCACATGGGAGTACTTTTCGATGACCATAAATTCATCTACTTCAACAGAACCATACTGACAAACACGACCCAAATCATTTCGCTCTAGGTCAACGAGCATGACGTGCTCTGCTCGTTCTTTTTCATTTCGAATGAGTTCATTGGCCAATTCCTCGTCTTCTTCTTCATTCCGTCCCCTTGAACGTGTTCCAGCAATCGGACGTGTGCTCACATCCATACCAGCTTTTTTCACCAAGAGTTCTGGTGAAGCTGATACAATTTGAAAATCTTCAGTTGCCATGTAAGCCATATATGGCGAAGGGTTTAATGCACGCAACTCTTCATAGATAGAAAAAGGCGTTGTTTCTAAAGGCTTTGATTGACGAACAGACAAATTCACTTGAAAAACATCACCTTCACTTATATAAGTCCGAATGGATTCTACAGCTTCTTTAAATCTGTCTTCCCCCATTGATACTACTAGTTCATCGGATGAAGCGGTAGAAACAGACGTTTCCACTCTTGGCAAAGTCGGATGCATCCAACTTTTCACTTCCTCATCTAAAAGAGAATTTGATTCTCCTTCCCTTCCCCTCTTCATGACAAATAACGTATTAGATTCATGTTCAAATACGACCCACTCGTCATAAAGTAAAAAATGGAGAATAGGCATCTGCAAATCCTCTTTTGCATAACTTGGAAGCTTCTCAATAGCACGGGCATAATCATAGCTGATATAACCTATAGCTCCGCCTTGAAACTCAGGTAAATCTTTTACTGGTGGAAGTTTAAACGGATCCATCCACTCTTGTAGAGCGAATAATGGATCTCCTTTGATAAAATATTCACCCTGCTCGTCCTCAACGAAAATACCGTTTAATTCTCCTCTTATGATAGCGAAGGGATTCAATCCAGCAATGCTGTATCGCCCTCCCCTTCCACTTTCTAGGAGGATGTGATTAGGTTTATCTACACTTTTCGCTTTATAAGCAGAAAAAAATTCTTCTTTTGTCATATGGATGGTTTGAAATAAAAGCTGTGTTTGTGCCATAAGCCGTCACTCTCCTCAGTATATATGATTCCATCATACAGCAAGACCGTAATCCTTTCATTGAAAACATTCGCCCCCTCATTAACTCTAAAGTGGGAAAAGCTCGGACCAATCCAGAAACACTGTAGCTAATGGATATTAAAGCTGGTTTCCTAATCTACTCACCCCCATCCCAATTTCTTGAGAGTTAATAAGAGTATTCATCAAATCTCACTTTTCATTGAGAGTTTATCACATTCCTCATAATAAAAAAGCAGCCCTATGATGGACTACCTTTCTCTTTTATCTTCTATTCATCAAATTGATAAAGGGGAGTACTCAAATATCGCTCTCCATTACTAGGGATAACTGCGAGTACCCTCTTATCTTTCCCCAACTCTTTCGCCACCTGTAAAGCTGCATAAATAGCAGCTCCCGAGGAAATCCCTCCTAGTATTCCCTCTTCTTTCGCAGCTCTTCTTGCAAACTCAAAAGCATCTTCATTTTTCACTTTTATGATTTCGTCATATACTTGAGTATCTAGTATATCTGGTACAAAGCCTGCACCGATTCCTTGAATTTTATGAGGTCCAGGTTTCCCCCCTGAAAGTATTGGAGAATCTTCTGGTTCAACAGCATAAATTTTTATGTCTTTAAAACGTTCCTTTAGCACTTGGCCCGCACCCGTTATGGTGCCTCCTGTTCCAATACCTGAAACAAAAGCATCTAGTCCATCGCTCATCTGTTCTATAATTTCTTTCCCGGTTGTTAAACGATGCACTTCTGGATTAGCTTCGTTTTGAAATTGTTGAGGCATAAAATAACCTTTTTCCTCCGCAATCTCTTTTGCTTTTCGAATGGCCCCACCCATTCCTTCTGCTCCTGGTGTGAGAACAAGTTCAGCCCCATATGCACGCAAGAGATTACGACGCTCTGAACTCATGGTATCCGGCATAACTAATAAGGTCTTATAACCTTTCGCTGCAGCGATCATCGCTAGCCCAATCCCTGTATTACCACTCGTTGGTTCTATAATGACGTCTCCAGAATGAAGCTTCCCTTCTTTTTCTGCTTCTTCAATCATTGCAAGAGCAATACGGTCTTTGACGGAGCTTCCTGGGTTCATATATTCTAACTTCAAGTATACATCAGCACAATCGTCTTCCGTCATGCGATTCAATTTCACAATTGGCGTTTGACCTACAAGGTCTGCAATAGAATTCGCTACCCTTACCATCACATTCACTCCTAATCCCAAGTATTTTAATCGGTTTAATACTAACGTTACGAAATCCTTCTCTCGCTGTCAAATGTTTCGTCTTGTTTTCTAAATTATATGTATTTTCCATCTTTCATAGCCCTCTTTCACTTAGAATCTGCACATTTAATCCTTACTTCCTTTGAAAGAGGCTGTTTTCGTCTTAATTGTTGTTTTAAATGAGTAACTATGTGAGTCAATTTCATAATGTCATTAACTAATCATATCATGGCGAAATATAGGTATTCTGAAGTTGATTAATGTGAAAACAAGTTCATTTCTTAAAAAATTTAGAAATAATAATCTGAAGTCTTTCTATTTACCTCTTTTCGTATAATTGTGGGCATTCATCTGATTTTTGACTAAATCCTCCATTTCACTGTTGATCTCCATCAAAAACAGACGAAATGATGCCACAAACAAAGATATATCATAGATGGTCAACTGATACGATAAGCCACAAATTTTGCGAAAACAGCCTTCTATATCAACAGTTAGGTACTTAGCCATAAAAAATAGTTCGCTGTTGATCCTTCGATCTAGAATATAGAAAAGGCAAGCTTTAAAAGCTTGCCTTTTCTATTGCTCTTCTGTTTCGTAAAATGATTCTACGTTAAATTCTTCATAAAATGATTTTGGCGAGACCGAGATCTCTTGTTGCTCTAACGCAATTTGACGATGAATTTGCTCTTTCACTTCCTTAAAAGAATATTCTTTCCCTTCGTTCTTTTCATGAAGCAATACAATTGCGTATCCATCCCGCATGGAAAATGGATCGCTCCACTCTCCTTCAGAAAGCTTTTGAACCTGATCCCAAAAGGAGGTAGGGTAAACTGTATTATTTTCAATGACATACCCTAAGCTACCACCTTGTTGAGCACTGTATGGGTCCGTAGATCGTTCTATCGCTAGAGCTTCAAAACTCGAACCACCATTTAACTCTTGTTGTGTTTGCTCAGCCTCTTTTTTTGTAGGAACAAATATCATGGATAATAAATATGAAGAAGGCAGCACATATAAATGTTCGTTTTGCTCATAGTACCGCTTTAGCTCTTCTTCTTGAATTTCAACATCTTTTGTGGCCAATTTTTGAAGAAGCAAATCGGAATAAATTTGTTCTCTAAGGACTTGGTCATTTTCATTCCACTCTTCATCGTAAGAGTTGTAAATGGATTGAATAAACGCAAGTTCCTGATCAACTTCCTTTTCACTCACTGATACCCCAAATTTTTTACCTGCTTCCTCTATGACCGTTTTATCTACGAGTTCTTCAAGCACTTCACGTCCATAACGGATTTCAAGAGCATGCAGCCATTCTTCCCGGGAAATAGTTTCTTCTCCCACTCCCGCGATAACCTCTCCTGTAACAGCTAAATCCTGGACATCATTTGTACTTCGGTTCTCTTCTGGTTTCAAAAGAAAAAATAGCGTAATCGCATTAGTGATGAGTAAAAAGACAATACTGGCTACGATCTTTTTATCCATTTCTTTTATCCCCACTATCATTAATTTGCTTCTTCTCTTAATTGCTCTAACTCTTCTTTGGAAAAGTGATATTTGTTATTGCAGAAGTGACAATGGGCCTCTGCCTGTTCTTCCTCATCAATAATTTCTTGAATTTCCTGCTTGCCTAAACTTATGAGCGCAGCGGAAAAACGTTCTTTGGAACAATGACATTCGAATGAAATCGGCATCTTTTCAAGCACTTTGACGTTGTTCTCTCCTAGTACTTCTCCCAATAGTTGTTCAGGAGTTAATCCTTTTTCAATGAGTGTAGAGACAGGCAACATTGAACTGAGGCGTTTTTCAATATCTTTTATTACACTCTCATTTGTTTTTGGTAAGAGTTGAATGATGAATCCTCCTGCAGCTAAAATCGAATTGTCGGGATTGACAAGCACTCCTACGCCGACAGATGAAGGTACCTGTTCACTTGTCACAAAATAGTAAGTGAAATCTTCCCCTAGTTCTCCTGATACAAGGGGTACTTGTCCTGAGAAATTGTCTCTAAGACCTAGATCTTTTACCACAGTAAGTGTTCCCGTTGAACCAACTGCAGCACCAACATTTAATTTTCCTTCTTGATTACGCTCTTCAATATGAGTTTGCGGATTTGCAACATACCCTCTGACTTCCCCTTTAGCATTACTGTCAACGAGAATAAGTCCTAAAGGACCATCGCCTTCAATTTTAATCGTTAACTTCGCTTCGCCTTTAAGCATAGCACCCATCATTACACCTGCACTCATGGAACGACCAAGTGCCGCTGAAGCGGTTGGCCATGTTTGATGTCGTCTTTGAGCTTCCGCAACCGTCTCCGTACTGTTAATTGCATACGCTCTAACTTGACCCTCATATGCTAATGCTTTAACTAAATAATCACCCATATTGTAAACTCCTTCTATTGTAAATTACGTTTATAAATCAAACTCAATCCCTTTAGCGTTAAGAACGGGTCTACCACATCGATTACATCCGTTTCTTTGGCTATTAAGGTGGCTAATCCTCCTGTTGCGATGACAAGAGGTTCTCTTTTACTTTGCTCTTTCATTCTAAGAACAATTCCGTCTACCTGTCCCACATAACCATATAAAATTCCAGCTTGCATAGCTGACACTGTGTTTTTCCCAATAATATCTTCTGGTCTTGCTATTTCGATTCTTGGAAGCTTGGCTGCTTTTGTATATAACGCTTCTGTTGAAATTCCTATTCCAGGAGCAATCGCTCCACCCATATATTGTTTCTCTTCGTTAATATAACAATACGTCGTCGCGGTTCCGAAATCGACAATAATTAATGGTCCTCCGTACTCATGGATACCGGCAACTGCATTCACTATACGATCTGCACCCACCTCTCGTGGGTTTTCATATTTAATATTCAGACCGGTTTTTATTCCAGGTCCAACCACAACCGGTGTTATGTCGAAGTATTTGGTACACATTCGTTCTAAAGAAAACATAATAGGGGGAACAACAGAAGAAATAATAATACCATGAATGGAATCAAACCTCATTCCAACATGCTCAAAAAGATTTTTAGTGATCATTGCATATTCATCTTCACTTCGATGACGATTTGTTTCTAATCTCCAGTGGTATTTTAGTTCGTCTTGTTCGTACACCCCTAAAACAATATTGGTATTGCCTACATCGATTACAAATATCATTTTTTCCACCACATTCTATAGGTTTTGAATGCCCTCATCATACCATAAACAGACCACATTTCGTACTGAATTACACCCGAATAACCTACCGCACGGCATTGATTCCTTATTCATCAATGCTCTTTTCAAATGGCTCTTTTCGTATATATTGTTGCTCTTGACACAAAGAAAAAACAGGCAGTAAGGTTTTTTCGATTGATTTCTTTTTTTAAATCTAGAAATCAAGAATTTTTCATTAGGAAAAGAGCACGAAATCATACAAGTCAAGGGATTCCTTTTTATTCGAAAAGCCACAATCTTTGCGAATACAGCCTAATCAAACAAAAAACAAGACGCTGATGTCAACGTCTTGTTTTTGCTTATTCTTGATTTTCTGAAGAAGAATCACTATCTTCTTTCTTCTGAATAGTTACTTTCATTTGGTCATTACCTTCTACTTTCGTAGATTCAGGTAGTTTACGCTCGGGAAGCTTACCGTGGTCAATCAGATGCTTAATTTGCGCTGCATCTAATGTTTCTACTTCAAGCAATGTATTTGCAACTAAATCAAGTTTTTCGCGATTTTCAGTTAAAATCGTTTTGGCTCGACTGTACGCTTCTTTAATAATACGTTGAATTTCCATGTCTATTTCATGGGCAATGGCATCAGAATAATTTTGCTCATTATTGATATCACGACCTAAGAAAACTTGACCACCATTGGTAGAACCAAATTGTAATGGACCTAACTTATCACTCATCCCAAATTCTGTAACCATTCGGCGTGCTATTCCCGTGGCACGTTGGAAGTCATTAGAAGCTCCTGTCGATACTTCACCGAAGGTAATTTCCTCTGCCACTCGTCCACCTAGTAGTCCAGCAATCTTATCCAACAGTTCAGGTTTTGTCATGAAATATCGATCTTCTCTTGGAAGCATGACAGCATATCCACCGGCTTGTCCGCGGGGAACAATGGTCACTTTATGCACCATTTCTGCTTCATCTAGAACTAAACCAATAACCGTATGACCAGCTTCATGGAAAGCTACGATATTTCGTTCTTTCTTAGAAATAACCCGTGTCTTTTTCGCTGGACCAGCAATTACACGATCCGTTGCTTCATCGATATCGGACATTTCAATTTTTTTCTTATTTTGACGAGCAGCTACAAGTGCCGCTTCATTCAGTAAGTTTTCAAGATCAGCTCCTGAAAAACCAGGTGTTCTCATGGCAATCGCCTTTAAGTCCACTGCTTCTTCAAAAGGTTTATTTCTTGCATGTACTTCTAGCACCGCTTCACGACCAATGACATCAGGACGATCTACCGTGATTTGACGATCAAAGCGACCTGGACGTAATAAAGCTGGATCAAGAATGTCAGGGCGGTTAGTAGCTGCCACAATGATAATTCCTTCATTCGCTCCAAAACCATCCATTTCGACTAGTAATTGATTCAATGTTTGTTCACGCTCATCGTGCCCTCCACCAACTCCGGCTCCACGCTGACGACCGACGGCATCAATTTCATCGATAAAGATAATACAAGGTGCATTTTTCTTTGCGTTTTCAAATAGGTCGCGAACACGAGATGCCCCTACTCCAACAAACATTTCAACAAAGTCAGATCCACTAATTGAGAAGAATGGCACACCCGCTTCACCTGCGGCAGCTCGAGCTAATAGCGTTTTCCCTGTCCCCGGAGGCCCTACAAGTAAGACTCCTTTAGGAATACGTGCGCCAACCTCAGCAAATTTACGAGGATCTTTTAAGAATTCAACCACTTCTACAAGCTCTGCTTTTTCTTCATCTGCTCCTGCAACATCCTTGAAGCGTACTTTTTTCTTTTCTTCACTATAAAGCTTCGCTTTACTTTTACCAAAATTCATGACGCGACTGCCGCCGCCTTGAGCTTGGTTGAGCAGGAAGAAAAATAAAATAAAGATAATGATAAACGGTATGATGGTCGTAAAGAACGACACCCACCCACTTGTTTCTTTTGCTTTGAGTGTTTCAACCTTTACATCGCTCTTGTCAGCTAAAGCAAAGATGTTGTCTATTGCTCCACTCGCTCCAATAACATTTGTAAGGAAAAATTCATCATCCTTATATCCTTCAAGTTGACCTCTTACTTCGTATACGCCTCGCTCAGGCTGTATCGAAAAGGACTCTACTTTCCCTTCCTCTAATTGAGTGAGGAAATCACTATTTGATATATTATTGGTCGGCTCAGCGCTATTGCTGAAATAACTGACCACTCCAATAATCACTAAAAAAATCAGTAAATAAAAAATGGTATTTCTAAAGATCCGGTTCATCCCTTACCTCCTCCCACGATAAAAAACTATATCCAATAGTATCATAGTAAAACATGGCATTTCAACTATTTGCTCCCTGAGAGAGCATACACATTTCCACCATTATACTCCTCTATTTACCGTCTTATTCGCTAGTGGTATATATTTCTGGTTTTAAAATGCCTATATATGGGAGATTTCGATATCTCTCAATATAATCTAAGCCATAACCAACAACAAATTCATCTGGCACTTCAAAACCGACATAATCAGCTTTAACATCTGCTTTACGACCACTTGGTTTATCTAATAGAGTTACAATTGAAATGGTTTTCGCTTTACGATAACGGAAAAGATCAACAAGATAACTAAGTGTCAAACCACTATCAATAATATCTTCAATGATTAAGATGTCTCTTCCTTCTACCTTTGTGTTTAAATCTTTAACGATTTTCACTTCTCCCGTAGATACCGTCGAAGCTCCATAGCTAGAAACATCCATGAAGTCCATTTCCAAATATGTATCCATCCGTTTAATTAAATCGCCCATAAACGGCATAGCCCCTTTAAGTACACAGATTGCAAGTGGAAAACGATCGCTATAATCTTCCGTTAGTTGTGCACCTAATTCCTTAATTTTCAGTTGAATTTCTTCTTCACTAAATAATACTTTCTCGATATCCTGTTTCATATCTTTGCTTGCCCCCTAGAAGCTGATTCTTTTTTCAATGTTAACACCCTGGATGTACAGAGCTGGTCCTCTCGACTTTTCGCATACACGGATACCCTTAAGAACGGGATCCAAAGAACTGTTCCCTTATGATCTGTGATGATTGGCCATGTTTTTCTTTCATTAAGAGGAATTTTCTCATCAATAAAAATATCCTTCACCTTTTTTGAGCCATTCAAACCTTTTACCTTTATTCGGTCACCTGGTTGGCGAGTTCGAACGTGAAGAGGCAAAAGAATTTCCTCTCGATCCACTATAATTCCCACTGTATGGTCGTTTAATTGATCCTCTTCTACTAAAGAAAAAACAGTATCCTCCCCGAGTGTAAGAGATTCTCCTACAGATAGAACATGATGAAAAAAGGGATCCTCTTCATTTTCTTTATCAAAATGAAAGAAACATGTTTCATAAGATCTTTTCACCAACAAACCACTGGGAAGCTGTAATCTTCCTGAAGGATGTTTACTATTCATTAAACTTAACACGCCATAAATATGTACAGCCGATAATGAGCTTGGTTTTTGCTTATAAAGATAACTTAATATTAGATGAATACCTCTTCTTTGTAAAGGCTGAGGCATTTGGAGAAAGGAAGGTATTGGTATTGAAATTCCCTCTTCATTAACATCCCATATGTCACTTATCATCTTTTGAGCTAAACCCAGCATATACTGGTCATCTTCCGCATGTTCCTGACTAAAACGCTGAAAGTGGTCATGAGCAAGATGATTCTCCTTTTTAATAAAGGGAAGAATTTGTTGGCGAAAGCGATTTCTCGTATACTCTTTCTTGGCGTTACTCGGATCCAACCTAGGCTGGAGAGAATAATGCTCACAGTACTTCTCAATTTCTTTCTTCGATGAAGATAATAATGGACGGATAAGCTGAACACCCGCAAACTCTCTTTTGATTGGGATGCCTATTGATTGGGTACTTGAGCCTCTCGTTAACGTCATTAAGACCGTTTCAATTTGATCATCACCATGGTGACCTAGTGCCAATTTAGTAGCATTCCACTTTTGGATAGCTTCTCGAAAGGCTTGGTAGCGTAAATTTCTTGCGTTTTCCTGTAGGCCAATCTTATTTTCAGCTAAGGCTCTACCGACATCAACCCGCTTCGCTAAATAGGGGATGTTTCTTTGTTGACAAAATGACTCCACAAATAAGATGTCCTCGTAGGATTCATCACCTCTTAACATGTGATCAACGGAGACCACTACAACCTTCACTCCCCATTTTACCTGATGAGAATGAAAATAATGCAACAGCATTAAAGAATCTGGTCCACCTGACACACCTATGACAATGATGTCACCTTTTTCAATTAAGGTATGTTGTTGTATAAATTTACTTATTTTTTGTTCTACTTTCAACATGGCGATGCCCCTATAGTGTGAGTTACTTTCTATTGTATCAATACTAGGTTTATCTTACACGTATTGTGAATCCACTATAAGAGCTCCCCATAAATATAGAGTACGTATAAAACTGAAAGAATGATGACCACAAGAAGAGTTTCCAACCTGCTTGATACTTTAGATTGCTTTCTGCGCTTTTGACGAGTCGTATGAGCTTTCTTCTGAGGAGGCACGCCCTTCCTTGGATTAATTGATTTAGGACTTGTATCAACCGACATGATTTGCAAAAGGTTTGTTCTCATCTTTTCAGCTGTTTGGTATTGACCCTTTAAGGCAAACATTATCACTTGTTTATAAGGAATAAGCTCTTGTTTTTGATTAACTAATTGTTGGAGTTGTTTAACTCCTCCTCCTTGTTTTTCCACTCTTTTTTTATACGCTAAATTAATCATAATCATACCGACGGCAAATAAATCATAGCTAGGTTCTGCTTTCCTGGATCCTACTCCCCAATAACCACGATCAAAAAACTCTGTAAATTCTTTGATGGCTCTTCCTCGAATCGTTGTACCTCCCACATCAATACAACGGATGCGATAAGGCGACCCAGTAATGATGAGGTTATCTGGTTTCAAATCACCAAATACCCATCCTGCTTGATGCATTTGTTCTAAATTATTAAGCAATTGTAGCATAAGAACAGGCACCCAAGAATAGCCTTTTTCTTTTACAAATGAAAGCAAATCAGGTCCTTCCACATATTCCATAATGTAAAAAGAGATTACTTTCCCTCTTATGTCCCAATCATCTACATCAATAAGTGTTGGACCTAAATTGGTTCCACTAGCTTTTGAAAAAGCTTTTAACACGTTTACTTCCGAGGTAACGGAATAACTGTTATCACTCATTTTCAGTGCAACATAGCCTGATTTTGATTGGGCTAAATAAACTATACCATTTGCTCCGTAACCTAGCTCTTTAACAATGGTATAGTTTTGTTTATGCCATTTCCCTTGTAAATTTGTACCTGATGGGAAACTAAATGGTTTCTTCAAAGAATGGTTCATCATCATCTCGTCCTAGTAAATCTCGTAATGAACGTTTTTTCTTAAAGTACGATAAGGCTGTTTGTAGCGCAGGTCCTGTTGGTGTAATCCCTCCTGAAGAAAGTTTTGAGAACACGCTTGTTAATGATTCTAATTTCGGTGTCCAGTCTAATAGTTTTTCAACATCTTGTTTTTTCCCGGGAAAAACAAAGAGCGAAAATTTATTCTCACCCATTCTGGCGTTTAAGCTTAGGGACAAATCTAATAATGCTTCTTTTACCGTTGGGAGTTTATGTTTCATACTGGCACTCGTGTCGACGAGAATCAATACTTCCATGTCGACGGATTCTCCGAGTTCATCAACAACCTCCATCACTTCTCCTCGCTTTTCAGGTGGTAATTCTTCCATGGATGCTGATTGACCAAGAATTTGCTTCAATTGCTTATTAACCACACCTTGTAACGTTTGTGTCATTGCTTTCCTCGTAACCATTTGGACCGTTTGGGAAAGCTGTTGCGCATAAACAATTTGACTTACTCCTCCACCTGACAAAGCAATTCCTTCAATTTCTTCCATACTTTTTTCATCGATAACATCGTTCTCCATTACACCTATTACGTTTACGGAAATCCCTTGTTCCTTCGCTAAAGCTGCCATAGCGACCGGATCCCCCCCTGAGTTTGAACAACCATCTGTAATCAATAACACTTGTTTCAATGTCCCTTGTTTCAAGAATGTTCTCCTCCTAGTGTCGTAGTTAGTACCATACTCGACAAACTTAGAAGGAAATATACGAATTCACTATGATTTAAAGCTGTTTTCGCAAAGAATGTTGCTTTAGGAATAGGAGTTAAATCCTTATGTTTCATGAATGGGTATCATTACCTAAAGTCTCAACTCACATATATTGTAGCTATTTCATCTAATTTTTAATTAAATCTTTCATTTCTCTGTTGATTTTCATCAAAAATTAACGAATTGATGCCCGAGGCAAAGCTATATCATAGATGATAACCTGATACGAAAAGCCACAAACTTTGCGAAAACAGCCTTTCCAAACGAATAAATGTTTCATTTTTAAATAAGATTAAACCGAAAAACCGCACTACCTGTTTTCTATTGCTTTTAGCATTGGTGTGTATATCACGATAACGAAGGGTTTCGGGTTTCTTTTCGTATCATAAAAATAGGTGCAACCATCTTTTTTTGTTTCAATAGCAACAAACTAATCGAAATGAGTCTATTAAAAAGATTAAGAAATTTTCTTTTTTTCTCGATAATTAGGAGACGAAATCGACGCCCACTTTGGCGTATTATGTTGTATTTGGGTCACTACCACGGTCATATCATCTTCGATTTGTCCAGAACGGGTTCGAATTACTTCCTCCATGATGAGGTCAGAGACTTGTTGTGGATTAGTAGCGTCAATTTCTTTTATTTTTCGTTTCATCCAAGCTTCGTAATTCTCCACATGTTTTGGCCCTTCAAAAACACCATCACTCATCATGATTAGTAAATCGCCAGCTTTTAATTGTTCTGACACAACGTCTACATCAAATTCGTAAAACATCCCCATTGGAAGATTACTAGCTTCAATTTTTATGACTCGATCCCCCCTTTTTATAAAGCTAGGTGTCGAACCGACTTTTAAAAAGTTAGATGACGCGTTATTTAGATCAATCATGGCTAAATCAAGTGTAGAAAAGATTTCATCCGTAGTTCGCAAGGATAAAATGGAGTTGACTGATTTTATGGCCACTTTTTCTTCAATGCCAGATTGAAGTATTTTCTGGATCAAAGTTAATGTTTCGTGACTCTCATAATGCGCCCTTTCACCATTTCCCATTCCATCACTTATGGCGACAGCATATTTCCCTGCTCCTAGTTGGATCATAGAATAGCTATCTCCTGAAACTAGCCCGCCTCCTTTGGCTGCATGGGCGACCCCCGTCTCAACAACATATTTCTTAGCAGAAGCGAATAATACATGACAAAACCCATTTGGAAAGTTGGCGCACTCTTCTCTTTGAACTACGATAGTTTCTCCTAAAATGTCAGATAGCATAGGTGCAATTAACTTTTCACAAGTTCCATGACCCCCGCAGTAAGGAATGGTCATATCGATATCTACATTTCCTTTCTCTAAACTAAATACATCAACGTGCTCTATATCAATTCCAAAATCCTCTAGTGATTGAAGAATTTTCTCTTCTTGAATATCATGATTTTCTCTCTCTTTTTGGATTTCTTTTGCAAAGTCTCCCATCACTTCCGAGACCCCTTGTAATTGCTCAGCAACTAGTTTTCGGCTTTCTTGTACTTGTTTCCGTAATTTTAAATTCGCTTGATAAAACGTTAGTTCTTTTGAAATTGCCTCTTCAACTTTATTATTTCTCGTACAGTGCTTCTCAAATTCCCGTGATAACCTAGGTGACAGAGGGGTGTTTCCAATATCGTGTTCATAAATTACTTCTTTTAATAAACTATAGGTTTTATCAAAGTTATTTGCCCAGCATTGTTCTTTTTTAAAGCATGTTTGGCATGTTTTTTCAGTAACATTACTCAAGAAATAATCTAATTCTTTATCGTCACTATCTTCATCCTTAAAATGATCAAATTGAGTAAAACTTTTCGATAATGCTTCAAAAACGGTCGAGAATTGAGCGACTCGATTGGCCGTTACATCTCTAACCTTTCGCATATAAACTTGTTGTTCTTGAGCAAATTCTGGTGTACCTGGAATATGCTTTGCGAGCTTCATCGTCAATCCATTTGGTGTTAAAAAAATTAAAAAGATCGCGACTGCAGATTCATAGAGAGTCTGAACTAGAATAGTTTCTGTCTCACCATACATCCCAATTAGTAGTGTCGCGATCATTAACCCCATAGATGCACCTAATTTTTTCCCTTCTTTCATGAGGCCTCCCAGTAATCCAGCAAAAGCCAATAAACTCATTTGATATAGTGAAGTAACATCAGCGAGGCTAAAAATTAGTCCTGTCACCACACCTACAGTCGATCCAACAGTTGCGCCAGCAACTAGGGCAAAAACTAAAACTAAATACCTTGAGAGAATATGACCAACAGAAAGATCATAGATAAACCAGCCAATGGTTCCTGTCATCACTGATGCCAAAAGAATGATTAAACTTACGACCTCTTCTGTCTTTAAGGTTTTTTTTCGCCTTTGTGCGGATAAAAGTGGGATGCTTTGAATAAAGATTAAAGTAAGAATAAACGCTAGTCCCCCTTCCACTGACGACATCAAACCTTCATATAGTGTAAATTCAAATTGATTAACATAATATTGAAATCCTATGCTAGATAGAATCGTTGAGGCTCCTACATAATAGGCTAGAGTCGAGAAGTCATCTTTTCGCCAGCTTTTAGTAAGACGAAAAGAGAGGAGAAACAAGGAAACACTGATGAATGTAAATGATAGACTTGAAAGCGAGAGGGTTAAACTGCCTGCTAGTAATCCAAGGAGGGCGAGCGGGGAGTGTTCTCGTCTGGTTACATAAACGGCTGCAAAAAAGGGTAGAGCAAACGGCATTAAGTGGGAAAGAATCAATGCTCGTCCAAGCAGAAAACCGATAATGAATAATAGATATCCCTTTTGTATGAACAAAGATTCCAACTTGAGTTGCACACTTTCCATCCCCTTGGATATCTCCATCTTTGCACTTCCAACATCTACATTCCTGACCGTTTCCAACATTGTGTGATCAATTTTCCCCATTTTTACACACTCCCCATTTTTTTCTTTGGTGATATTATAAGTAGAATTCCCTCCAAATCTTGTCAGAATGAGTTGTCCTCGCCCCAAAAAAATTTCGACTAAAAACTACGATAACAACTATAAAAAACAGAAAATTCACATTTTAATACTATTTAAATTATAGCTTTCACCTAATACACCTGATTTCACACTATAAATAGAGATAATTAAAAGAACTTTCTAAGAAAAAACACTAAATTTGTTGACAGAATCTCTAAAAATATGTATCATAGATTTTGTGCTTAAAAGCAAATGTCAAATTTGGCGGTGTAGCTCAGCTGGCTAGAGCGTACGGTTCATACCCGTGAGGTCGGGGGTTCGATCCCCTCCGCCGCTACCAAATTTTTCTCTGGCCCGTTGGTCAAGCGGTTAAGACACCGCCCTTTCACGGCGGTATCACGGGTTCGATTCCCGTACGGGTCATCGGCAAAAAAACCGAGATGAAGAAGGTCCAAGTGGCCTTTAACGTCTCGGTTTTTTATTATGTCATGAAAATTTTATGTTCATTCTTTTCCTGCAGAGCAACACTATTTTCTGTTTAGTCTTTCAAAAACAAAAATTATTGACGATTCCATCATGGATATATCATTTTCCATTCATCACAACTACTAATTACCCTTTTAAGTTCTTCTTAACTCACCCAAACTGGTTTGGTTTAATCATGGAGACCAAAAAATGAGCATCCCCTTTTCGATGAATTGCTTGGACTCTAATTTTAAAATTAAAAACAAGTGATTTGATTATCGAGTAATAGCCCTTTAAATTGATAAATACTCTTAATGATTCGTTTATAAATTCTTCAAACCTAATTTCCTAGTTCTTCTCCTTCTAATTTCATCATAACTAAAATTCCCTAAAACGAATAAATACTCTATTAAAATAAGGATGTTTTACAAAATTATTTTTCATAATAGTACCTATACCTGTAGAAACATAGATTTAGGGCATTTTTCCGCCTCTTTTTTTTTGCAAAAATGAGCTCCAAAATGGAAGAGCAATAATGTATATGAAAATACCCATAAATAATAATACTGACATTATCTTAATGCGAAATATGAATTATAGGTGCTAGAGTCCAAAATGAGCTAAATAAAAATGCTCTTTTCTTATGGCTCTTTTTATACGAAAATGGAATTTGATGCTGATTTTGGCATAAAAAAGCCTCCTCCCAAAAATGGCTAATCCATCTTTTGAAAAAGTAGACAGAATTCTTTTTTGTAGCTCTCTTGATTTTCACCTGCACTTCCATAATGTTGATTGTGAAAGATAAACACTCATTACAATACATATTTCCGCATGATGCATCGCCATGTCATCGTCTTACAGTCGGAAATGGTTGTCACCTTGTGTCTATTGCAGGTACTAAGATCTTCTTAGTACCTATCTTATCATGCTTGACTGAATCGATTAAAATTAAACCGCTATATCCCCATTTTCATCAATTGCGGTGTCTGACAGGACATGGGGGTTTCGTATCCTTTGTTGCTATTGGCACAAAGAAAAAACAGGCAGTAAGGTTTTTTCGACTGATTTCTTACCTTTTATCTAGAAATGGAGAATTTTTCATGAGGAAAAGAGCACGAAGTCATACAAATCATGGAATATATTCCTATTCGAAAAGCCACAATCTTTGCGAAAACAGCCATAAAAAAACAAGCAAACCTATTGCGATCTGCTTGTTGATATTCGAGAACTCCACTATTCATCTAATTGTATAGCAAGTTACCCTTTCTTCGATCCTCTTCCGCCACGTTTTGATTCTGTCTGACGCTTTAATGTAGACAACCGGTCTTCACTATCCTTCAAGAAGCGAGCCATTTTTTGTTCAAAGTTCTCTTTCGGGCGAAAATCATTGTTTGAACGTTGATTATTACGTGGGCGTCCTGAATGAGATGGTGATGGCTTTGGTTGGTCTTTTGCTTTACGAATAGACAAACCAATCTTCCCATCGCTCTCAACATTCAGTACTTTCACGGTTACTTCATCGCCTACTTTTAAATGCTCATTAATATCTTTCACATAATTATCGGCGACTTCACTAATGTGAACAAGTCCAGTTGAGCCTCCTGGTAGCTCCACAAACGCACCAAAATTTGTAATTCCTGTTACTTTACCTTGTACTTTGCTGCCTACTTCGATTGACATAAAAAAAATGATCCTCCTTAGAATTATAAAAAATAAACCTTACTTTACATTATAGCCTTCAAAAAAAAAGGGTGTCAATACGACAACCCTTCTTCTTGTAAATTCTATTCCGATTTTGGAAGGGTAAAAATAAGTTCTCCTTCATCTGATAAGAAGTAATCTCTTCTTGCAAGTTTGGCTATATATTCATCATCATTGAGTTTAACTACTTCCTCTTCAAACAGGGATTGTTGTTCTTCTAGCTTTTTTAGGTCCGATTCTAATTGTGCATACTCTTCTTTTTTCGTTTGTAGCGCTTGTGAGCCAGAAATGAGGACAGAAGTAAGACCTGCACCTACCATGATGACAATAGCAAGAAAAACAGCTAACCGGCGAAAAAGTCTTTTTTTTCGTTTGACGGCATTTTTTTCTTTTCGCTCTTGCTGTTGAGCATATTTATTGTTCATGGATGTAATATTTTTGGCTTGCCTCATTCTATTGCCTCCCTAGTTCTTTTTTAACCATCGATTTAATACTTTAATCATAGTATTCTTACTTTTTATAGAAAATCCTGCAATTTTATTATAATATTTATTGAGAATTTTTTTAAGTGATTTCGGTAAAACATTCCAAATAAGCTTAAACATTAGGTAAATTGGCGATAGAATAAGTTTTAAAAGAAACCACACTATTCTTAATACCCCTAATGTTAAACTATATAACCCTTTTCCTAACGTGATTAAGAAAGAAATAATTAAAAAGATTAGCCAACGAAGTGGACGAAATACCAGCACTAAGAACATCTTGGCGCAAAATTCATAAAAGGCGACGACTAATCTGATCATAAACTCTAATAAGCTGATGTAATACGATTTGACTAAAGCTTGGTAACCACTAAAACCGCAAATTAACGCTATAAAAATATAAAATCGAATTTCTCCGTAATTAATCAAGTACAAAATATAAAAAATTAGAAGCCCTTGCATTAGCCAAAATAATACGTCATGAACAAACACAATCCATCGATTGCGTTCTGACCTTTTCAAAAAGCGATGATAGGTGTCGAGGGATGCTCCAAAGAATCCCCCCATCCCTATCATCGCAATCATTGTATAAAATTGAATAGTTAAGCTCATCGAAACAGCTTGCTAAAGAATCCTTTAGCTTTCTCCTCGTGATGCTCGTCAACATATACTAAATCAAATACTTTCCCTTTAATCGAAACGATGCCCTTATCAACATCTAAGTTTTTCATTTGTAAATTTTGTCCTCGGATCGCTAAGAATCCCATAACCGTCTCTAATAAAAACTCTTCGTTATCAAAACTTTCTACTTGCTTTACTCCTGTAATATCTAATAGCTTTCTGCCTCTCATCATCACGTCGTGCTCAACGATTTGCTTACTCCCTACATTTTCATTATATTGGTTCATTTTTTCCCCTCACCTTCACATAGTACAGGCTGTGTACTAATGTTTATGTGAAGAGGTGACTTTTAGAACAAGCTATTCGCCTACTTTTTCCTCCTTAACCATACGGTACATGGAGGCAGCTTCTTCTTTTTTTGTCGTTTCTTTTAACGTTTCCACTTGTACGGTAACAAGCTTTTGGCCAAACCGAACGACGAGCTCATCTCCCACTTTGACCGTCGAACTCGCTTTACCTTGGGTTCCATTTATCGAAATTCGTCCTTGATCAGCTACTTCCTTTGCAAGTGTTCTTCGTTTAATTAATCTTGATACTTTTAAGAATTTATCTAATCTCATTGTCGTCATCGTCTTCTCCCCTAATTCTACTTTAATTTTGTTTCTTCCCAAAATCCGTCTAACTCTTCAAGTGAGAAATCTGAAAAGTCTTTATTACTCTCATTCACTTTTTCCTCTACATAATTGAATCGGCGATAAAATTTCTCATTGGTCATGGCCAGAGCCTCTTCCGGATGAATGTTTAATAATCTCCCTACATTTACTAGGGAAAAGAGAACATCTCCAAACTCTTGAAGACGCTTCTTCTCATCCTCTGCTTCAAGCTCAAGTTGAAATTCTTTCATTTCCTCTTTTACTTTCATCCAGGCATCTTTTGCATTTTTCCAATCAAACCCTTTTTTCGCTGCAATTTTCTGGTAATCATAAGCGCGAAGTAAGGATGGCAAACCTTTTTCGACACGATCTAACAAGGAGTGATCGTCCGTATTTTTTTCTGCTTGCTTAATAGCTATCCAATTAGCGACAACTTCTTCTGAATTGGCGACAGCAACATCTCCAAACACATGTGGATGACGACGAACCATTTTAGAAGAAATACTTTTTACGACATCTTGAATTGTGAACAGTCCTTCATCTGTGCCGATTTGAGCATGTAGCATAATTTGTAGTAGAACATCTCCAAGCTCCTCAACCATTCCATCGATATCTTCTTCATCAATGGCACTTAACAGCTCATACACTTCCTCAATGAGATATTTCTTAAGGGATTCATGGGTTTGTTCTTTATCCCAAGGGCAACCCTCTGGAGCTCTTAATTTCGCTATAATTTGTTTTAACGTGCTAAATTCTTGGTATGTATCCGCAAATTCTTGAAGTGGTGGGACGTATACACTCGTGAGATTGCTTAACTTCGTATGGTGATCGAGTTCGTATAAAGATACTCTTTCGACAGACTCCCCCTTGCTTCCTGCTGCAGTCACAATGAATACATCATGATTGTAAGGGTATTTCTCCATCAGCGTGAGCTTGACCTCAGATGCTATAAAAGAATCATAGACCTGTCCAATGAACACAGCCTGTCTTGTTCCTATTTCATCTTCGTTCAAAGAGGTCCCATCTAATAATTGAAACCCATTAATAGGGTCCACCTTCACCGCTGTGAAAAGAGCATCTAAAAAGCTTTGCCCACCTGCAATGAATAGCTCTACTTGCAGTTCTTCTTTTTGATCAAGTAATAGTTGTACGGTACGCTCCGCAACAAGCGGATGACCTGGTACAGCATAAACGATGGACCGTTTTTTTGCCTCACATATTAGTGTGGTAACAATTTCCTGATACACTTCTTCAAATCCATCGTGTTTTTCGTAAACCGCATCGAATGAGTTGTACTTTACGCCCTCATTCTCAAGTTCGGATACGACTGGGTGCTCTTTTGTGCGTAAATATACATTCTCACTTTTGAGCATCGTACGATATACACCTAAAGGAAGTTGCTCTATATCTCCTGCACCTAAACCAATGATGGTCAAAGTATTTTTCATACAAAATCCCCTCCCTATTCTTGTCTTCTTTTTAGTCTTAACAGCTTACTACCCAGTGGCAATAAAGCAATCTCTTTTTCATTAACCATCTTGCTGTTGACGATAAGCGTAATATAAACCAACCCGCCGATAATCACACCACCTAACGACATACCAACGGATGCCACTCTTTCTGGCATTAAATTCGTTAATAATGCTGCTACTCGCAACCAAATCTGTATAACTGCCGTCATGCCCATTAAGGAGAAAACAGCTGTAAAATAAAATTCTTTCGCTAGAAATGGGATTGGAAAAACACGTCGTAAAATTAAGACAAAACCCATCGTCATTATTACCAAGACCAAGACCGTCGAAACCGATGCCCCCATCGTCGCAAAGGTAGGTATCAACCATTTATTCAAACCGTACTTCAAAAGGACACCTAGAATAATGATGATGGCCGGCACATACAACTTCCCTACCCCTTGCAAAATACTTGATAAGGTTAAAATAAGAGAAGTGAAAAAAATAGCTAAACAAAAAACAGCTAACACACTTGAGCCCTTACTATTTTCAAATAACATCGTGTTTACAGGATCAATCAGATTTATTAATCCAATGGATGCTCCCAGTCCTACAATCATACTTACCTTCAAAGCTAACAGAATATACTCTTTAACGGCCTTAAAATCTTTTTGCTTATAAGCCGCTGTAATTAACGGTACAGCTGTCAAGGAAATCGATGTCGCCACTACAGTTCCTAATTGAATGAGTGGTTGTCCTCGGTCATAAACCCCTTTAATCTCTTTGGCCTCATTTTCATTCATTCCGCTAGCTACTAAATAGGAATACACGCTAAAAGCATCAATAAATTGCAAGAGCACTAAAAGCATTCCACTAATGCAAATCGCTGTTCCTTGAAGACCAAGAATTTTTATCAGACCAAAATGCTCTCTCCAAGACCCCTTAAAAATTTTTATAAAGCTTCGATCCTTTCTTATAATGAGAAAAGAACTCAAAATAAAAATGGCCATTACTCCTCCTGTCAACGATCCAAACAAAGCCCCGCCTCCAGCATAATATAAGGAATAACCAGCTGAAATTAACACAAAAGAAAAGGCTAAAATAGTGATAACCCGAACCAATTGCTCCACTACTTGAGAAACAGCCGTAGGTATCATATCTCCCTTCCCCTGAAAATACCCTCTCAATGTTGATAAAAACGGAAGAAATAAAAAGGACAACGAAATAATTTTAATGAGCAACTCAAGCTGACGATCGCCCATTAAAGTTGCAATCCACCCTGCTCCAAAATGAACACATAAAAACAAACTTACTCCGATAAAACTTAACAATAAAAAGGCAGATCGTAAAACTAGATTTACCCCATCTAGGTCATTCTCTTCATACCTTTCTGCTAGGAGTTTCGAAATGATCACAGGAAATCCGTATGTAGAAAGCGCAATGGCAATACCATAAAACGGATATACTTGCTGATAAATATAAAACCCAATATCCCCAACGATATTCTGAAATGGAATCCGATAAACAGCACTTAAGATTTTAGAAATAAAGGCAGCAATTGTTAACACAAATGCGCCCTTCACCAACATTCGGGAAGACACCTTACCATCAACCATAAAACTCAAGCCCCCAACAATAATTACCAAACATTATAGCATAAAATGAAAAGCGGAAGTGGCTGTTCAGGGGCGGCTGGTATTTGGCAGAACTCGTAGTGATGCTTGCTTCACGTAGTGGGCTGACAAAGGCCCGAGTCCCTGGCCACTGCAGCTAGACACCGAAATGCAGAAGTGGCTGTCTAGAGGCGGCTGGCAAATAAGAGAATATCAGTAAACTCGGCTTTGAGCAGGGTGGGGATCCTTGCTAGAGCTTCCTGAAAACAAAACTTAATTCTTTCATTCATTGTACTGAATTATCCCATGAACGATAGAGTACCTCGCCTTTATTTTCATAACATTCAAAGTAATATTTCTTCTTTTTTTTCAAAAATAGGACTATATATTTTTCTTTATGTGGCTATACTTGTTGATGAGCAGAGCCTTTCAATAAGAATGATTGATTAGAGAAATAGAATAGCGCTAGAGTCAAATGTCGGATATATATAACCTCTCATTTTCTCACAAGGCTGTTTTCGCAAAGTTTGTTGCTTTTCGAATCAGTCTATAAACGGGGCTATCACTTTGTTTCGGGCATCATTTCGTCTATTTCCGCTGAAAACCCACAGTGAAATGGACGATTTAATCAAAAATTTGACAAAATAGCCACAATGTATTCGAAAATAGCCTCTCACACAGAAAAGTGCAAGACACCCATAATCGGCGACAAGCACAGGACAAGGCTCGGCTTATGACCTGAATCCAATAGTTCTGAAGTAGACAGGTATCTTATTTTCGAAATTTTTTCTTTTTCCTTCATAAAAAAAAAAGATAAGGTGGCCTAAGCCTCCTTATCTAATGCTCCATTTGTCTCGCTAAAAAACCAGCTGCGGTTTCTACTGCTTTTTGCTCAACTTCACCTAAAGTGTTGTCTTTAGAGTAAATGATGACCGTTCCAATTGGATCTCCATTCGCAATAATTGGGGACATCGTGAAGGAGGCATAACTTTCTTCATTACCATCTACTAATTCTGCTTGTCCTGCTGTTGTCTGCAGCATGGACGTTCGTTCATCCATCGTTTTCTCCACTAGCTCACTTACATTTTTATTCATATACTCTTTTTTAGACCCACCGGCTACAGTAATAACAACATCTCGATCACAGATGACTACTGGGCTTCCTAAACTATCATATAAAGCTTCTGCATATTCTTTTGCAAAATCACCTAATTCACTTATCGGAGAATATTTCTTTAAAATAACCTCTCCATCTCGATCAACAAAAATCTCTAGTGGATCGCCTTCACGAATGCGGAGAGTTCTCCTTATTTCTTTTGGGATGACTACACGTCCTAAGTCATCAATTCGACGAACAATTCCAGTTGCTTTCATCTTTTTGTTACCTCACTTTCATCAGATGATTAATTGGAAATGATTAAATTCAATAACATACATTCCCAACATTGAGCTTAGTATCCTACATGTCCAAACTTCTATACATGTACACTTATTTTTTCTCTTAACTGATGGTTGTTTCTACAAAGAATATTGCTTTTCTTAGCGGTATATACTCTGTTAAAAGACTAGACTTCAGGGCACCTTTTCGTCTGTTTACAAACGAAATCAATAGCAAGTTTGAATATTCCATCGATAATTAAGTGATATAGCAACAATGTATACGAAAAGATCCTGAATGATTGATTTTTAATCAAGGGTAATAATGCTATTTATAGCACCTGTATTATTTTATTACCCTCAACCTTGTCTACTAAACATCTGATAAAAAGTAACAATTTTAATGAATATCTATCCCTCTTTTTTCGCACTCTCTAGCTTTAAAATAATATCGTATGCCGCATTAAACCAAGTAGCAAATGGAATTTGTTTCGTATTGAAAGTAATCTTCAATGAATTATTTTCCAGCCCTAATCCAATCCATCTTCCGTGCTTATTCGTTAAGGCAAATACCTTAGAACCATCAATTTCATTGGTTCCTTCTGGGGTCATATACATAACAACTTCATTTTTCACTTGTTTCATGGATTGTAATTTCGCTGTTTTCGCCCAAATTTTCATTTCTGCAACTTGAAGTAAATAGGCCACCTCTTCAGGATACTCTCCGAAGCGATCGATTAATTCTTCTTTTAATTCATCGACCTCCTCAAGCGAACCTAATGACCGTACCCGTTTATACATTTGTATTTTTTGATGGCCATCAGGAATATATATTTCAGGAATATAGGCATCAATCGAGATATCAATTTCAAAAGTCTCTTCTTCTATCGGTTGGGAATCAACCTCTCCCTTTCGCTCATCGATGGCTTCTTTTAGCATTTGAGAATACAAGTCAAAACCAACTGAATCAATAAATCCATGTTGCTCTGCTCCTAATAAGTTCCCAGCCCCGCGAATGGATAAGTCGCGCATAGCAATTTTGAAACCTGAACCAAGCTCAGTAAATTCTTTGATCGCTTGCAGTCGTTTTTCTGCGACCTCTGTTAATACTTTGTCTTTACGATAGGTGAAATAGGCGTAGGCGACTCGGTTTGAACGTCCCACCCTTCCTCGCAATTGATACAACTGCGAGAGTCCCATTCGGTCTGCATCATACACTACCAGCGTGTTTACATTTGGAATATCAACACCTGTTTCGATAATTGTCGTGGTCACTAGTACATCAAATTCACCGTCTAAAAAGCTTAAAATTACTGACTCAAGTTCATTTTCAGACATTCTCCCATGCGCATATGTTACACGTGCTTCTGGAATAAGGGCTGCAATTTCATCCGCCTTGCGCTCAATATCTTCCACGCGATTATATAAAAAATAGACTTGCCCATTCCGAGCTAATTCCCGCTCAATTGCTTCTCGAATTAATCCGCCATTGTATTCCATTACATATGTTTGAACAGGATAACGGTTCTCGGGTGGTGTTTCAATGACTGATAAATCGCGAACACCTAACATCGACATATGCAAAGTCCTTGGAATTGGAGTAGCAGTAAGCGTTAGGACATCAATATTCGTTTTGAGTTGTTTGATTTTTTCCTTATGGGTCACACCAAAACGTTGCTCTTCATCAATAACAAGCAAACCAAGATCACGATAATGGATGTCCTTTGATAACAACCGATGTGTTCCAATAACAATATCAACTGTTCCCTTTGAAATCTCTTTCATCGTTTCCGTTTGCTGTTTCTTCGTTCGAAAGCGACTGAGTAATCCAACGGTCATAGGGAAGTCCTGCAGTCGTTCTTTTATCGTTTCATAATGTTGCTGAGCCAATATGGTTGTTGGGACTAAAATCGCTACTTGTTTTCCGTCGGATACGGCTTTGAAGGCGGCACGTATTGCAACCTCTGTTTTTCCATAACCAACGTCACCGCATAATAATCGATCCATAGGGCGGATTTTTTCCATATCCAACTTAATTTCATGAATTGATCGTAACTGGTCTTCTGTCTCTTGATACGAAAATTGTGCCTCAAAGTCCCTTTGCATTTCTCCATCAGGTGAAAAGGCGTAACCTTGAGCAGCTTCTCGCTCGGCATATAACTTAATTAAATCATCCGCTATGTCTTGAACAGAAGATTGAACCTTTTTCTTTACTCGATTCCATTCACTTCCCCCAAGTTTATACAGCTTAGGCTCTTTATTTTCTGACGCCACGTATTTTTGAATTAACTCTATTTGTTCAACTGGAACGTAAAGTTTGTCATTTCCATGATATTTTAGATGGAGATAATCTTTATGAACACCATTGATTTCAAGCGTCTCTATCCCTAAATATTTTGCGATACCATGGTTTACGTGTACTACATGATCTCCAACTTTTAACTCCGAGTAATTTTTGATTCTTTCTGCATTCGTTAATTTTTGTCGTCGAGGAGTCTTCTTAGCTTTCTTATTAAATAATTCTTCTTCCGTAATCACAGCAAACTTCATCATCGGAAATTCAAATCCCGAATTTAGATTTCCTACCATAATCTGTGGCTCACCGGTTAGTGCTTCATCGTGTAAATTTAAAGAAGTTTGAATTTCATAGTCCTCTAAGACGTGTTGTAATTTTGTCGCCCTTTCTTCGTTAGGTGCTAATATAAGAACAGTTGTCCTACTTTTTCTCCAACGTTCAATTTCTCCCTTAAGAACATTCATTTGGCCGTGAAAACTTTGCATAGGTTTACAGGATATATTGACGATGTTCTCTGGGTTTGCGTTAGGAATATGACGTAAAAATAATGATAAATAGATTTTCGGAATAGATGAGAGGGACAATAACCCTTTCAGCGAATGGGAAATAGACAAATCGTGAATCATCTCTCCTGCTTCAAGAAGACTGATATACCAATCTGTTTCTTCCTTTTCCAACGTTTCACTGATTTCTTGTATTCGACTATACTCATCTAAAAACAAAAGGCTGTTATCATCAACATAATCTAGAAAACTAGCAGGTTCTTCATAAGCAATCGACATATACTTGAACATTTGATCAGGAAGCTGGCCATTTCTCAATTTTTCTAAATCAAAACCAATATTCTGGGAGAGCTGCTCCTTTACTACCTCGTTCTTGATTTTCTTTAAACTTTTAGCTAACTCTATTGGGAGTCGATTCACGGTTCGTGTCAGATGTTCTTCATGAAAAAGGAGTTCTGAAGCGGGTCCAATCATTATTTGTTGGAGCTTTTCAATCGACCGTTGATCTTCAATCCCAAATCTTCTGATTGAATCTACCTCGGTATCAAATAATTCAATGCGGATGGGTTCAGACAGAGTCAGTGGATATATATCTAAGATTCCACCTCTTACACTAAACTCTCCAGGAGTCGTAATCATCCCTGCGCGGTGATACCCCATTTGTACCAGCTGTACTAAACAATCTTCTAGGTCTATTTCTTCTCCTACTTGAAAGGATAACTGGTATTGTGCCCATAAGTCCGTTGGTGGTAGGATCTTTCGTAAACCCGCCATGGGTAATATATAAATCCCTTTATTTCCTTGAATTAATTGGTTGAGCGTATCAATACGTTGGCCACGAAGCTCTGGGCTTGCTACACTCATTTCTGCCGCAATTAACTCATCCGCTGGATATAAGAACGTATATTCCTCTCCAACTAAATTCACGATATCTTCGTAAAGTTTCTGCGCTTGAAGCAGATTATGGGTTACGACAATCGATGACCGCTTCATTTTATGAAAAGAAGACGCAACAAGAAGCCCTCTGGATGATCCTGAAAGGCCGGCAATAAGCTGTTGTGAAAGACCTTCTTCTATTCCTTCGAAGATCGATTGTAATTCTTCTTGTTCTGAAAATAATGGGTATAATAACTGCAAAACGTACTCCTCCCCTCTTGCAACCACTTATAGAAGACCCTAACTAGGTTCATTTATAAGCACATGAGTTCATACTTATCTTTTTATTTATTTTACAATTAGTTTGTACATGGATAAAGGGTTAATCTACTTTGGATTTTGCCAAATGCCTGCCGTCTCTGGGCAGCCACTTCCGCTTTTCTTGATCCAGCTTCTGCGGCTAGCAGCTTTGGGACAAATAACGCTCCACTGCGAAGGTCAGGACCTTCTCCGTGAACCAACATTTGCCCGCCGCTGCTGGGCAGCCACTTCCGCTTTTCTTGATCCAGCTGCAGTGGCTTGAGGCTCGGGTCAAATGAATAACTCTCCAGTGATGCAGGCATCACTTACGAGCTCTTCATTTGCCTGTCGCCTCAGGCCAGCCACTTCCGCTTTTCTTAATACAAAAATGCTTTGGAGGGTTTCCAAAGCGTTAGTGAAGTAGGTAGTCTAGACCGTGGTAGTCAGGGTTCCTATTTAAGGATTCCTGGCAATCTTCACAAATTGTTTTAATGTCTATATCTCCATTTTGATGATATGTCACCATTTCTTGACGCTCTTCTGCGTCTAGAGTATGGAGTCCGAGTTGTTCTGTGGAAAAGGTGCTATTTGCGAGTGAACCTATATTCATTCCACAATGACGACAGTGATAGTGAATGGCCATCACACATCCTCCTTATTAAACAGTCTACTATCTATAGTATGAACAAATTAATAAAGAGTTATTCAAAACGTTAATTATACACATTCATAACCTCAAGAAAAGGTTTCTCAAACCAATCTTCACATGCATTTGCGCACGCATCGATCACATGAATTAATTCTTTTTTTTCTTCCGACGAGAATTTGCCTAGTACATAATTAGGTACACTCATTCCCATTGGTGGACGGTCAATCCCGACTCGAATACGATTGAAATTTTGAGTACCAAGATGTGCAATCGTTGATTTGATCCCATTATGTCCTCCAGCACTTCCTTTTTGACGAAGACGGATTTTTCCAACTGGTAGATCTAAATCGTCATACATTAGGACCACATCATCAAGCTTAATATCATAATAATCCACCATTGAGCCTATACTCTCACCAGATAGATTCATATAGGTTAAGGGTTTTAATAGCATAACCTTCTGACCTCTCACATGAATTACAGCATATTGACCTTTAAATTTTGATTGATCTAATTTTACATTGTGACGACGAGCCAGTTCATCAACAATAGTAAATCCAATATTATGTCTCGTATCCGCATATTGGTTCCCTGGATTTCCAAGACCTACAATTAGTTTCATATCTTACACCTCATTTTCTTGCACTACATCTAGAATAAACTAAAAAGAGCGCAACCTGCAAAAGGTTACGCTCTTTTTTTTACTGATTTCCACCATTTGGTTCTGTTTCGCGTCCTTCCTCATTTTGAGGATGGCCGGCTTCTTGCTCTTCTCCACTATTAATTTCTTCTTCTTGACGTGGAGCTAGAATTGAAGCAACAACTCTCTCATCTTCTAGATTAATTTCGTAGGTTGAATGGTCTTTTAAATCACCAATCGTAATGGATTCTCCAACCTGAAGGCGATCAATTTCTATTTTTATTGATTCTGGAATCTGATCAGGTTTAGCGGTAATTGAAACTTCATGCAATGGTTGCTGTAATACGCCGCCATCTTTAACACCAGGTGCTTCACCGACAAGTTCGATCTTGACATCGGCCTCAATCTCTTCGTTCATATTGACGACGAGAAAATCGGCATGAACCATATAATTTTTTATTGGATCAATTTGATAATCTGTTAAAACGACATTTCTCATTTCTCCGCCGACTTTCAGCGAAATAACACCATTTCGTCCAACTTCACGAATCGTTTTAGTGAATTCTGCCGAGTCAATATAAATTGGTGTATTTTCTACTTTATACCCATAAACGACTGCTGGGAAGTTTCCTTCCGCTCTTAATGAAGTTAAAGTGGAACGTTTAAAATCTTCTCTTCTGTTTACTGTTAATGTTGTTGACATATGTACCTTCACCATCCCTTATTTGGTTAATCTCTATACTCATACATTTTCCTAAAAGTAGGTCGGTTAAACATTTTTCTGGATTTATCTGATAAAAAATTAAAATGAATAGGCTGTTTTCGCAAAGTTTGTTGCTTTACGAATCAATTTATCATCTATGATATAGCTTTGTTTCGGGCATTATTTACGAAAAGCGGAAGTGGCTCGCTTTGAGGCGACAGGCAAATGAAGAGCTCGCAGGTGATGCCTGCATCACTGGAGAGTTATTCATTTGACCCGAGCCTCAAGCCACTGTAGCTGGATCCGTCTATTATTGATATAATTCAGCAGTGAAATGGAAGATTTAATCAATAATTTGATAAAATAGCCACAATGTATACAAAAAGTGCTTACTTCATAAAAAAAGGAGATCTACCTCTTAGGCAGATCTCCTTCTCACTTAATCGAATAAAGTACTAACAGACTTCTCTTCAAAGACACGAATGATTGCTTCGCCAATTAATGGTGCTACAGATAATTGGACGACTTTATCAATCGCTTTATCTTCGTCTAAAGCAATCGAGTTAGTGACGAGTAACTGTTTAATCTTAGAATTTTGAATACGCTCAATAGCCGGTCCTGAAAGAACAGGGTGAGTACAACAAGCGTATACTTCTTTAGCTCCGTTTTCAATAAGAGCATTTGCCGCCAAAGTAATGGTACCCGCTGTATCAATAATATCATCGATAAGAATCGCTTTTTTACCCTCGATATGTCCAACGATATTCATAATTTCCGCTACATTGGGCTTTGGACGACGTTTATCAATAATAGCTATCGGTGCTTTTAGTCTTTCTGCTAACTTACGAGCTCTTGTCACACCACCATGATCCGGGGAAACAATGACGATATCTTCATCTTTGAAACCATTTTCTTCAAAATAATCAGCTAAAATTGGAACACCCATTAAGTGATCAATCAGAATATCAAAGAAACCTTGAATTTGTGGCGCGTGGAGATCCAAAGTAATCACGCGATCTGCACCGGCTGTTTCTAAAAGGTTAGCTACCAGCTTGGCTGTAATCGGTTCACGAGCTCGTGCTTTTCGATCTTGACGAGCATATCCATAGTAAGGCATTACAATATTAATCGTTTTTGCAGAGGCCCTCTTTAAGGCATCTACCATGATTAATAATTCCATAATATTTTCATTTACTGGTGCGCTTGTAGATTGAATAACAAACACATCACAGCCGCGAATACTCTCTTCGATATTGATTTGAATTTCTCCGTCGCTGAAGCGTTTTACTGAGGACTTCCCTAAGTTGACACCCACTTCATCTGCAATCTGTTGCGCTAAAGCAACATTTGAATTAAGAGAAAAGATCTTTAATTTAGAGTTTTTGTACTGATTAGTCATCTCGGACCTCCAATTATTTCTTTATATTCAAGTTTTGTACATAATTATCTTTATTAACTTGACGTGCTCTGGCAATTGATAAAGCCTCACTCGGAACGTCCTCAGTAATGGTCGATCCTGCTGCTATATAAGCACCTTCTCCAATAGTAACAGGAGCCACAAGATTAGAGTTACAACCTACAAAAACACCATCTTCAATTCTTGTTAAATATTTATTCTTTCCATCATAGTTCACAGTAATAGAGCCACACCCGAGGTTTACATCAGCACCTACCTCTGCATCTCCGAAATAACTTAAATGAGATGCCTTGCTTCTTGGACCAATAGTTGTTTTCTTTAGTTCAACAAAGTTTCCAATTTTTACTGCATCGTGAATGTTGGACTCTGGACGAATATGAGCAAACGGTCCAACAGCAACCTGATTCCCCACCGAACTTCGATGAACAACTGACTGGCGGATTTCTGTCTGATTACCGATTTTAGAATCGCTAATTTCAGTTCCAGGTCCTATAATACACTCTTCTCCAACCACACTATTTCCCAAAATGGAGGTATTAGGATACACCACACTATCTTGACCTATCGTAACATCTGAACCGATATAAGTGTTTTCAGGATCAATTATAGTGACACCGTTTCTCATATGGTCCCTATTAATTCTTCTTTTCATAATCGTTTCCGCTTGAGACAAAGCAATTCGATCGTTTACACCTAATGTTTCTTCAAAATCATTTGTTTGGTACGCACTAACAATGTTTCCTTCTGACTGAAGAATTTCAATGACATCTGGTAGGTAAAATTCCCCCTGTGAGTTGTCGTTAGAAACCTTTTTTAGTGCTTGAAACAACATTTTATTATCAAAGCAATAAGTACCTGTGTTGATTTCCTTTTCTCGCTGTTCTTCTTCTGATGCATCTTTTTGTTCCACTATTCTTTTAACGAGACCGTCTTGATTACGGATAATACGACCATAACCTGTCGGATTTTCCGCATATCCTGTTAAAATAGTCGCTTTCGCATTTACTTCTTCATGGTGATGAATAAGCGCCTCCATCGTTTCTGCTTTGATTAATGGCGTATCACCACAAATTACAAGGGTAACCCCGTCTTTATCAGCAAGTGCCTCTTCTGCTTGCATAACAGCATGCGCGGTTCCTAACTGTTTTTCTTGTAGAGCAAATGAGCTTCGGCCTTTAAGATAGGATTGCACCTGTTCTGCTCCATGACCGACAATCGTAACTGTTTGGTCAATATGTAAGGCGGATGTCTGGTTAACAACATGTTCCACCATTGGCTTTCCACAGACAGGGTGCAACACTTTATATAATTTAGATTTCATACGTGTTCCTTGACCAGCGGCCAAAATTACTGCATAACGTCTATTCATCAATATCGGCCTCCATTTTCACCTTTTTATCCATAACGACTATATCCTAAAAACACATCTATTTCAAGAGAACTTGTGAATATACAATAATTTGTCAAGTGTTTTTTATTGGAGAGGATTATTTTCATAAAATAGGGGTATACAGGAGTGAATCAAAAAAAAGAGCCTTACTTTAGAAGCAGGCTCTAGTTGTTTACTATTCTTTTAGGATGCGCCAGCTTCTTCCAATTCCATTTCTTCTAGCTCTCCTAAACGATGATACTCCTCAAGAACAGCATCCTGGATTTTACCACGTGTAGATGAATTAATCGGATGAGCAATATCACGGAATTCTCCGTCTGGAGTACGCTTACTTGGCATGGCCACAAATAGACCATTATTCCCATCAATCACACGGATATCATGAATAACAAATTCATTATCTAGTGTAATTGAAGCGATAGCACGCATACGACCATCTGTATTTACACGGCGTAGTCTTACGTCAGTTACTTCCACTCTGTTCACCACCTTTTTCCCTAGATGAAAAGTCTCTTAATATATTCCATAAAAAAAGGCAGAATCCTCCTTTAATTGAAAAAATATTTAAAAAGTTTACTAGAAAAGCGGAATTGGCTATTATTTAATTACGTTTTAAGGTCGATACTCTTCTTTCTTTTGTAAGGGCTCTTTTCAACTTCCTTGTTGCTATTATGCTCAAGTAGTTAATAGAAGCCTCCTTTTCAGGCAGAGGTTTCTTCTTGAAGCTGTCTCAACAGCCGTTTGACGGTCTATATATATACGAAAAATCCTCCCCAGAAAAGTAGGGTACTGAAAAAGTGACATTTTAGAGAAAAAGAAGCCAATAAAATAAAAATTGCTTTTTCAATGGCCTTGCAGAAAAGCCTTATTTTTTACACAAGGCTGTTTTAGCAAGACTCTTTTCGTATACATTGTGGCTAAATCATCTGATTTTTGATTAAATCACCCATTTCATTGTTATTTCCATCAAAAATAGACGAAATTCATACGAAAAACTCGATGGCAGTGCTCACGTCACGCCGTCACCGCCTATCATGAAAAAAAGTAATTTCAATCCCAATAATGGTATAAACCCGGTATGTTTGGGGAAAACTTACTAATTTGACGATGCCTAAATATACCAATTTCATACAAAGAACCTTACACAAAAAGCTACCTTCTCTAAAATGAAAGGTAGCTTTTGAAGTCTGTATATCTTTTTACTTTACAAGAGCGATGACTTCTATTTCAACATCTACATCTTTAGGAAGTCTTGCCACTTCCACACAAGACCGAGCAGGTTGATGCAAATCAAAATATTGACCGTACACTTCATTGAAGGCAGAAAAATCTTCCATGTTCTTTAGGTAAACCGTCGTTTTTACAACCGTTTGCAAAGATGCCCCAGCCTCAGTTAACACTGCTGTCAGGTTTTTAAATACTTGGTGACTTTGAACGATAATATCCCCTTGTATTAATTTTCCTTCAGCTGTCAGTGGAATTTGACCTGAACTATAAAATAGATTATTTACAATCATCCCCTGTGAATAAGGTCCAATCGCTGCTGGTGCTTCATTCGTCGATACAATTTTCATCAAAGCAACCTCCTCATAAAAATACTAAATTAGAGTGAAAGTAGTTTCCTTCGTTTACCGTGATTTTTTTTGCCCGTTCGTCTACATCAGAAAGTTGAACTAGTGATATATAATCATCTACTAAACGCTCGCTAGCATTTTCCGATTCCATTAACACCGCTATCCCAGCAACAGTGGCAGAAAATTCCTCTAGAAGATTCATCATTCCTTGAATCGTTCCTCCTGCTTTCATAAAATCATCTACTATTAAAACACGTGATCCTTCTCTCATACTTCTCTTTGATAGAACCATGGTTTGAATGCGTCTAGATGAGCCCGAAACATAGTTGATACTGACCGTTGAGCCTTCTGTAACTTTACTGTCTCGCCGTACCACTATTACTGGGACATTTAAGTGATTGGCGATAGCATGCGCAATCGGAATTCCCTTAGTAGCCACCGTCATAATGACATCTATTTCTTTTTCAGCAAAAGCAGAAGCCAGTAGTTTACCTACTTTCGTCATCATTGATGGATTTCCTAACAAATCTGTCATAAACAAATACCCACCCGGAAGAAGCCGTTCCGCATTTGCTAAATGATTACAGAGCTCTTCAATAATTATTTTAGCATCATCCGCTTTTACTCTCGAAACAAAACGAACTCCTCCAGCCGCACCAGGTACGGTCTGTAATGTACCTATCCCACGTTGCTCAAAGGTTTGTTTAATAATACCCAAATCCTCACTAATAGATGATTTTGCTGATTGATACCGCTCAGCAAAAAAAGTCAGTGAAACAATTTTATTTGGGTTCTCAACAATAAAATGCGACATATCGATTAGACGCTCACTTCGTTTAAACTTCATGACTATGAAACCTCCTCACACAATCCGAATAATTAATGTAAATATTACATTAATGTACGCATCTATACAAGAGGAGTTACATCTCCGAGCATCCGAACTGCATATACTTGATCACAAAAACCTCGAAGACCATTGTAAATTCTCGGAACTCTTGATTCATGCTCAACTAGTCCAAAAACTGTAGGACCACTACCGCTCATCAGAACTGCATCCGCACCGAAACGTTGCATTTGGTCTTTAATTTGGGCAACTTCGGGATACAGGTTCAAGGTTACACTTTCTAACACATTCCCTAGATGCTCACACATTCCATCATAACTACTTTCTGATAGTGCTTTAAGCATTTCAGAAGTATTTGGATGTTTTACATTATTGAGTTTAAGATTTCGGTAAACATCTGCAGTTGAAACTCCTAGAGAAGGTTTGGCAAGAATCACCCAACAGTTAGGCGGTGCTGATATATGCGTAATTTTTTCTCCTCTGCCGGTGGCTAAAGCAGTTCCGCCATAAACACAAAATGAAACATCCGATCCTATTTCAGAACCTAATTCAGCTAATTCTTGCATTGATAACCCTAATCGCCAAAGCTCATTTAATCCCTTCAGAGTAGCGGCTGCATCACTACTTCCTCCTGCTAAACCAGCGGCAACAGGAATTGTTTTGTCAATAGTGATTGCTACCCCCTTATTAATCCTATATCGACCCTTCAATAGTTGAGCCGCTTGATACGCTAAATTTCTCTTATCGTCTGGAACAAAGCGGTTCTGGGAAAGTATAGAAATATGATTTGCTGGTAATTCCTCTAGCTCAATTCGATCTGCTAAGTCAATCGTCGTCATCACCATTTCAACCTCATGAAACCCATCCGGTCGTTTATGTAAAACATCTAGTGATAAATTTATCTTTGCTGGTGCTTTCACCATAAGTTTCAAATAGTCCACCTACTTTTAGTTAAAATCTTTTCCGTCTATTTTATCACATTATATCTATATTCTTTACTATGTAAGGATCTTTTCGTATACATTATTACTTTTTACTTTAATTATCCATGGAATCCTCCATTTTCAAATGGATTAGATTCTGGAATTACGAAAAAACGCCCCGAAACAGCCTTCACTAACGGACTATACATCGTTAATAAAGTAGGGCTCCGGACATCTAATCATATTTCTATATGAGGCGAAAAATCTAAATAAATCCTCATTCAGCATACCTCAAACGCAGCATATTAATCGTTTTTAGGCAAATAAAAAAGCAGTAAACTTGTTGTCTACTGCTTAGCTTAATGCAACGGTTCTAGTTGTATCATCATAAAAAGTTAGTTCAACTGTTTCTGTTAGTACATCGGCATAGCTGTAAGAAACTCTTTCGAAAGCATTTTCTTCTTGATCTAGTTCAACTACAAAAACAGCTGGATACGTTTCTGCTAAGACACCAGAACGTTCAATCGTTTTTCTACGTCCGCCATTAGCTTTTAGCATCAGACGTTTTCCAAGGTTTGAATCAAGTGCTTTTTTTATATCACCAAGAGTTTTTGGCATTTCGCTCCACCTCACTATTTTTACTATACCATAATACGGAATATTAGTCAAGTAAATTTATTATTTTATCAATAAAAATTCATTCTTGTCAATGTTTTTCGTTCAACAAATTCATTTATTTTTCTACAACTAGTATCTTGCCCCCATAATGGATTATTATGTATAAAAGCCGAAATGATTTCTCATACCCGGCTTTTAATCGTCATCAATCATCGGACGAAAGGGCATTCCTGTTCGAAGGACTCCTTTGGTATCAATCCCCCCCAACCCCTTTTCTCCCGTTAATGTATTACGTAAAACATCCCATACATTAACCGAATCAATAAACGGCGTAAACGCAATTTTCGAGACAATATATACCGGATCTAGCGCATGAATATTGACACGAGAAGGCGAACTAGCGAAATTGGCTCCGGCATGAATTAATGATTCGAAATGTGATTGACAGGCTCCGGCAAAAATCACAAGCTGATCAAGATGCGGAACCTTCTTTCGTGCTTCTACCACCGTATCGACAAAATACTTCGAATGTCGATACGCATTTATATCTGATTTTTTTCCTTTTGCTTTGGAATAGGCATCATGACCTGTTATCACCATAATATCGGGTCGATATTGCTCGATTAAAGCAGTGATTCTATTGGGCATTTCTTTTTCATTGCAATGAACCCCATTCACAGGTACCCCGATTTTCTCATAAAGATCCGTGCATTTTTTCAAATAAGACGGATCACCATCTAAATGCAGTACTCTCCCTGGGACTTGAAAATATTGATATTCTTCAACTTCGGCAAAGGTCGATTGATACTCTTGTTTTTCTTGTATTAGGTGAATATCTTGTCGAAACAATTGAAGGGATTGCTCTTCCAAAGTTCGAAACTGCTGAGAAATCTTCCTCTGTACAGTAGAATCCACTTCGAGTAAATCCGAGAATGGAGCATCCGCAATTAAACGATAATCTTCTCCATATAAAATCGCATAAGAATCACCATTTCTACGTTGAATATCAATGACCCTAAACAAAATATCACAATTATAAGAACGCCTACCAACAATGGACTGAAGCTGTATATGCACCTTCCTCATCTCCAATGAACACTCAATCTATATATCCCTAATAACCTATGCACCTACAAAACAATAGGTGAAAAAACGGCGGAGGCGGATCGATTATCAGCGACAGTCAAATAACGCTGACAAAAACCAGAAATCCAGTAAAAATATCAACCTTGTCCGATAAAAGGAGCCCTATTGCCTCTCAGTTGCCTATTTTACCGCCCAAACGCCACCAACCTCCCATTTACCCTAAATAGTAATACACCTTCTTATACGGCTTATACTCCGGCTTTTGATCGGGGGACGTTTATCCCTTCTTACTCTTACAACTAAATTAGAAATATAAAAAGGCTGTTTTCACGAAGTATGTTGCTTTTTAAATCAGTTCATCATCTATGATATAGCTGTAGAAAAGCGGAAGTGGCTGCCCAGGGACGGCAGGCATCTGGCAGAACACGTAGTGAATCCCGATTCACGCAGTGGGCTGACAAATGCCCGAGTCCCTAGCCACTGCAGCTGGATCCGTCTATTTTTAAGGAATTCAACAGTAAAATGGAAGATTTAATCAAAAATAAGATGAAATAGCCACAATGTATACGAAAGAAGCCTATAAAAAAGGCCCGCTTGGATCAAAAGTAATCCAAGCAGGTCTTTTTCTCATGCAGTTATCGTGTTGTTTTCAACTTTTTTCAAGACAAAAAAGAGTAGATTAATCATTTTTCATATGTTTTGGCCACAAAACATATGAAGAATGCTCTTATTTATTGTTGAAATATAGGATATAATGCATCACTGAGTTTAGCAAATTCTTGAATCGAGAGCGTTTCCCCTCTTCTAACTGGATCGATTTCTGCTTCTTTTAGTGCAGAAAGAATCTCTTCTTTTTTCAGTTTACCGTTCGGCAATTGGCTCGTTAAATTATTTAAAATCGTTTTTCTTCTTTGAGCAAAACAAGATCTTGTAACTGAAAAGAAAAAGTCTTCATTAATGACCTTTGCTGCCGGTTGATTTCTCTTTGTTAATCGTATCACTGCCGAATCCACATTTGGTTGCGGCATAAATACCGTTTTGGGCACAATCATGACCGTCTCTGCTTCTGTGTAATACTGAATCGCGATGGACAGTGAACCGTATTCTTTTGTTCCGGGAATAGCAGAAATACGATCAGCTACCTCTTTTTGAAGCATAACTACAATTCCATCGATTGGCATACCTTCAGTGAGGAGCTTTATAATAATTGGCGTAGTAACATAGTAAGGAAGGTTTGCTACAACCATCAATTTTTCGACATCTTGAAATTCCTCTTCAATAATGGATTTTACATCTGCCTTTAAAATATCTTTATTAACCACCTTTACATTGTCATAAGGTGATAATGTATCTTTTAGAATAGGCAGTAGACGTTGATCAATTTCAAAAGCTACTACCTTCTTCGATTCTCTTGCTAAATGCTCTGTAAGTGCCCCAATTCCAGGTCCAATTTCAATCGTACCCGTTTTCTCATCTAAGTGGGCATAGTGTGTGATATTTCTTAAAATATTTGGATCGATTAAAAAATTTTGACCTAAACTTTTTTTAAATGAAAAGCCATACTTATGGAGTATTTCCTTTGTTCTAATTGGTGTCGCAATATCTTTATGCATGTTTTTCCTCCTCCACTATTTCCTGTAAGGCATTAGCGAATTCTTCTTCTGTTATTTGAAAAATCTTTAATCGTTTATATAATTGTTTACCATTAGTGTAGCCAATCTTTAATTTACTACCTAATTGAACTCGACGCTGTTTTGCTAATGGGCCTGCAATTAAACCGGCACTAATCAAATCTTCTTGACTAATTAGTTCAATCGCTTCCTCCTGCATCGTATAGGCATCCTTCAATGCTGATCGAATTGCTAATGGAGAGGCGTGTTCTACACCTATACCTTTTCCTTTTTTCGGCATTGCGTCTTGCTTTTTAATAAATGCATGCTTACACCCTGAAACGGCTTGCTCAATCGTCCGTCTAATTTTCTCTCCCGGATAATCTGGATCGGTAAAGATAATTACTCCTCTTTTTCCTTGAGCATGCTTAATTTTCGTAAGTGTTTCTTTATTAATAGCCGACCCATTGGTTTCAATTGTATCTGCATCTACAGCACGTTTTATCGCAACCGAATCGTCTCGCCCTTCGACAACGATGATTTCTTTTATTTTCATATTTCCTCCAATATTGCGTAACCTTAATTCTTCGTCCAATCTTACGAATAAGTTAGTATGTATATTCTACCTTATCTCCATTCACGGGAAAAGCAAAAACAGGAGGCAGCACCCCCTGTTTTCGTTTAACATTATTAATGGCTCTTTCATATACAATATTGCTATTTCATCTAATTTTTTATTTAAACCATCATATTGTTGTTTATATTCATCAAAAGTAGACGAAAATATGCCCCGAAGAAAAGCTATCTAACCATTTATAGACTGGTTCGAAAAGCAACACTCTTTGAAAAAAACAGCTTTATTAATTCAAAATTTTTATTTTAACTTGTCTTCTTCCCCATTGATACGCTTCTGTTTTCGTACCAACAAAAACATCAATTTTATACCCTTTAATGGCTCCACCAGTATCTGCTGCAATTGCGTATCCATATCCTTCAACATAAACCTTTGTTCCAAGAGGAATTATGCTAGGGTCAACTGCAATTACCTTAATTCCAGGATTAGCATTTAGATTAATTCCAGTTGCCGTTATTCCTGAACAGCCATTACACGAAGCTGTATATGCTGTGGAACTGACATAAAATTCTTTTCCACTTGCTGATGCTTGAGTCGACGAGTTAGAAGTTGACGTATTGGTACCACGAGATACTTGCGCTGTGATTACCTTTGTACCAACTGCAACAATTTTATTTTGGCTATCTTGCACTGTGTCTTCTTTTACAAGTTTACGAGAAATTTCTTTTCCGTTCTCTTTGACGATTTCATACGTTTTTTCAACCGTTCCTTTTGATCCGTTTTGAATTACTTTTTCCGTTCCTTTTGTGAGAGATGAATCTTTTTGAGTAACAACGGTAAAATCGACTGGTTCTTCCACTACATCGGTGACTTTTTCAACTCGGATAACATGGATAGTATCATTTGCTTTTACCACTTCGTTTAAACTAGGTTCAACTCGATCTAGCTCTCCTAATGTGATTCCTTGTTGCGTTAAAAAGTCAGCGACCGTAGTCGAAGTTGTAAACACTTCTTTTTCTTTCTTTCCGTCCATCACTCTAAGTGCGAAAGCCGGTTCTATTAATATCTCAATATCTTTAGTAATAGATTCCGCTAACGGTGGCGTCACTTTATCTGACTCACCAAGTTGAATATCTTGGTCTTTTAATAATTGTTCCACTGTACTAGCAGTTGTCCATACTTCTTTTCGTTCATTACCCATTACAATTTCAACCTGTTTTGCCGGTTTCCATATAATTTTCATATTGTTGGATACCTTTTTATCAAGGGCAGGGTACACATAGTCTTTTGAGTTATACGAAACATCTAATTCGTCAAGAAGATCCTTAATTGTATCAGCTTGAGTGACGACTTCTTGTTCCTCACCATTTAATGAAATGGCTACTGTATGTTTTGAACTTTGATAGATTAAGAATCCATAAATAGATGCAAACATCACAAAACTCGAAATGGCAATCAGCCAACTTCTTTTACTCTTGGACTTTGAGAACAGGTTTTTCATGCTTTCTACATTCATGAAAATTGCCTCCTTTTCTGGAGTGAATTATATAGGACATGTGATTCACATGTCAACTGCTTTCCTTTTCCAAAGGATTAATTCCTAGTATCATTCTCTATTTGAGTTGCAGAAATACAAGAGCAGTTAACACGGTCATCCTATGTTGGCAATAAGTTATGTAGAACTTACTAGAATTAAAAGATAGTAAGGACATCTCTTGGTGAAAGACAATCGTATTAATTAATTTGAAATATTTTTTTTGCATTTTCCATGGTCGCATGTTCTACTTCCTCAACAGAAATCCCCTTCAATTGAGCAATTTCTTCTGCTACAAGCTTTACAAAAGCTGGCTCATTTCGTTTTCCTCGGTACGGATGTGGTGCGAGATATGGACAATCCGTTTCAATTAAAAGGGACTCTAGCGGGATTTCTTTAGCAACTTCCTTTGGCTTTTTGGCATTTTTAAATGTAACTGGACCACCAAGGGAGATGAAGAAATTCATATCGATACATGCTTTAGCAATCTCTACGCTACCACTATAGCAATGCATAATACCTCCTACTTCACAGGCTTCTTCTTCTTTTAGAATATCGACAATGTCTTGAGTCGCTTCTCGATTGTGAATCACGATTGGAAGTTTCACTTCTTTCGCTAAGCGAATTTGTTTTCGAAACACTTCTTTTTGAATCGCTGCTGGTGACTTATCCCAATGGTAATCTAAACCCATTTCACCTAAAGCCACAACTTTTGGATGAGAAGATAATTGTTTTATCCAATCTAAGTCCTCATCTTTCATATCAACCGCGTCAACAGGGTGCCATCCGATACTTGCATAAAGATGTGCATATGTATTGACTAGCTCGATTGCCCTTTCAATAGTCGGTCGATCAAAACCTACCACGACCATTTTTTCTACCCCGGCTTCTTTTGCTCTTTGAACCACTTCCTCCAGATCGTCATTAAATTGGTCTACATTTAAATGGACATGAGTATCAAATAACATATGTTTTTTCTCCTTTTGAATGTAATCAGTGTAAGCTATTTATTTATATCTTACATCACAAGCATGTAACAGTTTGTTTACAATTCAGAACCTCTTAGTTTTTAGGATACACCAGGTAATTGTAAGAAATTTTATTTACATAAAAACTTCTACAGGATGCGATAAAACCCGATAGCAATCCTTGTCTAAATAGAATATAAAAAAAGAGTTTCACGTCGAAAAATGTTTCACGTGAAACTCTCTAAAACGAGCTTTATTTTACTTGTGAACCATTTGGTAAATTTGCATCAATTGTCGCTAAAGATAATTCTCCATCTTTGCTTCCAGCTAAAATCATCCCCTCAGATAATTCACCACGAAGTTTTACAGGTTTTAAATTGGTGACACAGATCACTTTTCTGCCTATTATTTCTTCAGGTTTATAATATTTCGAAATCCCCGAAACAACTTGACGCTTTTCGTATCCTAAATCAAGCTGGATTTTCAAAAGTTTATCTGTTTTTTTAACTGGCTCAGCATGTAAGATTTCAGCTACTCGAAGATCTACCTTCATAAAATCATCGAATGTAATTTCATCAACTTCAGGTTTTTCTTCTATTACTGTTTCTTGTGTTCCGACCTGCATCTGATCTTTTATATACTCCACTTCTACTTCAACTTCTAAGCGAGGGAAGATCGGCTCCCCTTTTTTTACAACCTTTGTACCCTCAGGGATATTCCCGAAATTTGTTAGAGAATCCCATTTCAATAACTCTTCTTCTTTAATGTTTAATTGCTGGAAGATATGACTTGGTGTCTTGGTCAAAAATGGGGTTAACAAAACTGCCACTCTACGCAATGATTCAGCTAAGTGAACCATTACATTCCCCAGTTCCCCTTTTCGCTCTTCTTCTTTCGCTAAAACCCATGGTTGGGTTTCATCTATATATTTATTCGTACGGCTTATGAGCTGCCAAATGGAGGATAGTGCAACTGAGAATTCCATTTTATCCATTGCTTCCTCGTACTGTAATACGGTCTGTTTATTCGTTTCTAATAGTGATTGATCATACTCACTATCTGACCCATTATAAACTGGAATCTCTCCATTAAAATATTTATTAATCATAGCAATCGTACGGTTTAATAAATTCCCAAGATCATTAGCTAAATCGAAATTCACTCTCTCCACAAACCCTTCAGGTGTAAACACACCATCGGCACCAAAGGGTACTTCTCGCAGTAAATAATAACGCAAGCTATCTAGTCCAAACCGATCAATTAATGTGACTGGATCTACTACATTTCCTTTTGATTTTGACATTTTCCCATCTTTCATTAATAGCCAACCGTGAGCAAATACTTTCTTAGGCAATGGTAGATCTAGTGCCATTAACATAATCGGCCAATAAATTGTATGAAAGCGGACAATTTCCTTTCCGACTAAATGGACATCTGCCGGCCAATAGTTAACATATTTCCGATCT
Source organism: Bacillus sp. 2205SS5-2 (assembly GCF_037024155.1). NCBI lineage: Bacteria > Bacillati > Bacillota > Bacilli > Caryophanales > Bacillaceae > Bacillus > Bacillus spongicola. The sequence continues at coordinate 11,243 of NZ_JAYKTS010000025.1, read as the reverse complement.
TCCTCTGTACCGTATCCGAGCGCAGAAATGTAATTTGACAAAGCATCAATCCAAACATAGATTACGTGTTTGGCATCGCCTGGCACTTTAACGCCCCAATCAAACGTTGTTCGTGAAACAGCTAAATCTTCTAATCCAGGCTTAATGAAATTATTAACCATTTCATTTTTACGAGATTCGGGTTGGATAAATTCTGGATTATCCTCATAAAAGGCGAGTAGACGATCCGCATACTTACTCATCTTAAAGAAATAAGATTCTTCTTTTACTTTTTCCACTTTGCGACCACAATCGGGACATTTTCCCTCAACGAGTTGGCGCTCAGTGAAGAACGATTCACAAGGCGTGCAATACCAACCTTCATACTGATCTAAATAAATGTCTCCCTGATCTAGTAACTGTTTGAAAATTTTCTCAACGATATCTTTATGACGAGGTTGGGTTGTACGAATGAAGTCATCATATGATATATCGAGTTTCTTCCATAATTCTTGAATGCCTTCAACAATATCATCAACATATTCTTGAGAAGAAATTCCTTTTTCTTCAGCTTTTCGTTGTATTTTTTGTCCATGCTCATCAGTACCCGTTAAGTACATCACATCAAAGCCACGCATACGTTTATAACGAGCCATTGCATCCCCTGCTACAGTTGTGTAAGCATGTCCAATATGTAAATTTCCACTTGGATAATAAATTGGCGTTGTAATATAGAAGGTTTTTAATTTTTCTTCCATTCTAGTTCCTCCTTGAATTTTTAAGCAAAAAACTAAATTCTTACTTATATATATATCCCCATCTTAACCGCTTATCTTCACAAAATATACCTAATATTCATGTTTTCTGCAACCGAGACACTAGACCAGTGAATTTCTTAAAACTCCAACGCGTTTTTTGTCGAATCGCGCGTTAATTCGACAAAAAATGAATTTTTTCCCATACCAATGTTGAAAATGAGATAACATTCAAAATATTTTTATTTTCTTTCATATACCCTCAAAACCTATATTTATCAGTAATATATGGGAAAATAGTCTCAAAAAAAAATGCATATAATATTATTGACGAATTTGGGAATGACTGGTATGATAGATTTACAGGCATGAAATATGTCGAATGATGACGAATCATATATTACTTTCAGATATAAAAAAATTAGCTTTCGAGAGGAGAAATATTTATTATGAAATCTACAGGTATTGTTCGTAAAGTTGACGAATTAGGACGCGTGGTGATTCCAATTGAATTGCGTCGTACATTAGGAATTGCAGAGAAGGATGCTCTAGAAATTTATGTGGATGACGAAAAAATCATCTTGAAGAAATATAAACCAAACATGACTTGCCAAATTACTGGAGAAGTTTCTGATGATAACATCAAACTTGCTGAAGGAAAAGTAATTCTAAGCCGTGAAGGTGCAGAACAACTTATTCAAGAAATCCAAAATTCTTTTAACTTAAATAAATAATAAAGGCTTTTTCGTAAACGTTGTGCTCTTTCGTTTACTTTTAAATGGAATCCTTTATTTTTCTGATGATATCCATTATAAATAGGCGAAAAGATACCCCGCAACAAAACATTGTTTTTTGCGAATGCAGTCTTAATAAAAAATCCTCGTCCTTGACGAGGATTTTTTATTAAGCTTTGTAGGAGTTCACTACTTTATCTTAACTTTGATTCAAGAAGATATGAATTGGACCCCGAAGTCTATCGTTAACACGATTTACTTACCTAGTGCAAGTTCAGCAATAATAATTGCAAACTATCTTTCACAAAGGATATAAGATTGATGTTTCTCTGAATTTACATCAGGATTTACCTCGATATCCTTTCACTCTATATCAACCAAATCACTCTACATGATACGCTTGATATACTTCTCGTTTTGGCAGTTTTCGGTCAATTGCCACTTGTTTTATGGCTTCTTTTGATTTTAATTCCTTACTTTGTATGTAATGCTCAATATGATCTATTAAAGAGAGTGACTCCCACCATTGTATTTCCTGATCTTCTTTTATTTCACCTTCTTCTACAATAATACAAAATTCTCCACGAATCTCTGTTTCTTCCGCCCAATTGATTACCTCTTCTAAACTTCCTCGAATGAACTCTTCAAATTTCTTTGTTAATTCACGACATAAGACTATCTGACGATTCCCCAAAATATCATTCATATGTTGAAGTGTATCTTTCAAACGATGGGGGGATTCATAAAAGATTAACGTGGCACCTATTTTTTTCAGATTTTCAAGTTGCTCTTTCTTCTCTTTCTTTCCTCTAGCAAGAAAGCCAAAAAAGTAAAATGGCTGAGGATTTATTCCAGACGCGATAAGAGCTGTTACAGCTGCATTTGCACCTGGTAGTGGAATCACAGCGTGACCTTCTGCTAATGCTTCTTGGACGATTTCGTACCCTGGATCTGATAAACAAGGCATACCTGCATCACTGACAAGAGCTACTATATCCCCATTTCTAAGTTTTTCCAGAATTTTTTCACCACTTATGTTTTTATTATGTTCATGATAACTCATGGTAGGCGTCTGAATCTCAAAGTAGTTACATAATTTCTTCGTATTCCTCGTATCTTCTGCAGCAATCCAATTAGCTTTTTTCATCGTATTTATTGCTCTAAATGTCATATCTTCTAAATTTCCAATTGGGGTCGGAACTAAATACAGCTCTCCTTCTTGGTCCTTATGAAAGCTTTTTTGAATGTTCATCTGCTTCACCTGCACTTTCTTCATATCGGTCTTTTTGTGATCTATAGTGTGTTGCTTAAAATAGGTACCTGCTTCTTAACATTTCGTCCTTGTATACTTTCCCCATTGAATTGAAGTCTCATCTATCTACTTCGTTTGTTTAATCTCCTTAGTTACATCAAACTTTACATTTTGGTACATAGGAATATTGGTTAAATTCCATATAAAATCTCCTGTACTTCCTTTGTATATTCTCCGTCATCAAAAATATAAAGAGGAGGTAGTACCTTTAAGTCCGGTTGGCCATTCTTTATTCCTTCTATTAATAGTATATTTGCATCTTTTCCTTTCTTTGGGTAAACAAATCGCATTCTTTTTGGTTCTAATCGATATTGCCTCATAAGCGTCACAATATCTAACAAGCGGCTAGGTCTGTGCACAAAAGATGCTTTTCCTCCTTGCTTTAAAAGCGCTGCTGTCGAAGAAATTGCATCTTCTAACGTACATAATAGCTCATGACGAGCAATCGCTAAATGTTCGTTAGGATTGATTTGTTCATGATTAGGTGTTTGGAAATACGGCGGATTACACGTAACTACTTCATATTTCCCTCTTCCTAACTGATCTGGCATATCTTTAATATCACCATGAATCAATGTAATGCGTTCATCTAATTTATTATACTTTATACTTCTAGATGCCATATCATGCAGTCTTTCTTGTATTTCAACCCCCGTAATCCTTCCTTTTGTTCGTTTACTTAATAGTAAGGGAACAATACCGTTTCCACTGCATAAATCAACAATATCCCCTTTTTGAATCGGAACATAAGTAAAATTAGCAAGTAATACGGCATCTATTGAAAAAGAAAATACAGTGGGACTTTGGATTATTCGTAGATTTTCAGCCAATAAATAATCTAATCTTTCATCATCTCTAAGCATTGTTTCAACTTCTCCTTTTAACAATATTCCTTTGTTAGAGGTTCTTTTTATATGGCTCTTTTCTATACATTGTGGCTATTTCCTACGTAAGAAAACTATTTTAAGAATTATTTCTTTTAAAGCCTTTAAAAAAATAGCCTCCCTTTAAAAGGAAGGCAATCATTACTTTTTATTCAAAAATGATAAGCAAAACAAGCAATCTTCATCTTTTCGAGGACTTCCAAAGTGTACATTACAAATATGAAAGCCTTCCTGATATAAGCGGGCTAAATTATCATACCCTTCTCCAATATCAGCATGTTTATCCTCTTCTTTAGTATGAAGAGATTGATTAGCCTGTGCGCCACTTTTTTTAGAGTTCTCGGTGCTTTTCAGTCTACGGCGCAAATGCTTATTTTCAAGTTGAAGCGAATTATTTTCTTCAATCATTGTTGCAAGATTCTGCTTTAAGTCTCCAAGTTGCTTATATAATTGTCCTATTTGCTGTTCCATATCGATGACTGAATCAAAGAACTCTTTTTTATCCACTACTTCCACCTCATTACTCTGTGGCTTGAATTACGGCACCATTTTTTATTTCATCTAAAGTAAATTCTAAAACTCTTTCATGTTCCTTTATATCTACCTTAACAACACGTTCAAGAATATTTAGTCCAACCACTCTACCTTTACCTTCATGTGTTTGGATTACTTCACCAATGTCAGGTAATTCAGCTTTTGCTGTTTCATATTCGTCATTTTCATATTTTAAACAACACATTAAACGACCACATAAACCAGAAATTTTTGTCGGATTTAATGACAAATTTTGATCTTTAGCCATCTTAATAGAAACGGGTTCAAAATCACCTAAAAACGTTGAACAGCAGAGCATACGTCCACAAGGACCAATCCCGCCGAGCATCTTTGCTTCATCCCTAACGCCAATTTGCCGTAGTTCAATCCTCGTTCTGAAGATGGAAGCAAGATCTTTTACAAGTTCACGAAAGTCGACTCTACCATCGGCTGTAAAATAAAAAATGACTTTATTGCGGTCAAACGTATATTCAACATCTACTAGTTTCATATCTAGCTGATGTGTCTCTATTTTTTCACAACAAATAGTATACGCTTCACTTGCTGCTTCTTTGTTCTCTTGAACCGTTAATCGATCCTTTTCATCAGCAATTCGAAGCACCTTTTTCAAAGGTAATACGACATCATTTTCCCCTACTTGTTTAGGGTCAAGAACAACTTTACCGTATTCAATTCCTCGAACCGTTTCGACAATCACATAATCATCTTTTGTGATTGAAAAAGCATCTGGATCAAAATAATATATTTTCCCCGCTTTCTTAAAACGGATTCCTACTACATTATACAAAGGTAAATCCCCCCTGTAGCTTTAGCACAAGCTCTTCCATTAATAGCTGCGTATTCATATTGGCATTTAATTTCCGCTTAGCGTCTAAAACAATTGTCATTTGTTCTGATATGCGCTTTGTCGAAATTTGGAGAGCTTGTGATTGCCAAGCTTCTTTTTGATCTGGAAACGCTAATTCTTCATAATTAATACCGAGATACAAGAGGTCTTTATATATTAATAACAAAAGATCTAAAGCTCGATCTACTTGTGACTTTTCTTTAAAATGTTGGAAAAAATCCTCCTGAAGTTGAACCATTCCTTGGAAGGCACTTTTCCGGAGGACGTCATATAATTTTAACACTATCTTTCGTGCTTGTGCAAACCACTCATCATTCGAAAGTTGCAAAGCCTCGTCAAAGTTATTGGTTAAATTAGACACAAGCATGGCCATTTCGTTTGAAACGCCGTTTTCTAGTAATTTTTCTTTCACCACTTTATTAGGTAGCGGTTTAAAGGATAAAGCTTGGCATCTTGATAGAATCGTTGGCAAGATTCGATGGATTTGTTCGGTAATTAAGACTGCTGTCGTTTCTGACTGAGGCTCCTCTAGAAACTTTAATAAACTGTTGGCAGCATTGACTGTCATTTTATCCGCATGAATGATTGCATAGAATTTTTTTCGAGACTCAACGCCCGTTTTACTAAATTCTTCTTGAAGTGAACGGATTTGATCTTTCTTTATCGACAAACCATCTGGTTCAATTATATGCACGTCGGGATGATTCCTATTTTCGATTCTTTTGCAATTGAGACATTGTAGACAAGGAACTCCATTCTGTGCTGTTTCACAAAACAAACTTTTAGCAAATAGGATGCTCATCTCTACCTTCCCTGTTCCTCTCTCTCCCTCAAAAATATAAGCATGAGCCACACGGTTTCTCATAATGCTATTTGAAATCAATTGGAGGACAAGGGGCTGAATCCGCTTCAGCTCTTCCCATGTTTTCGTCACTTACATCCACTCACTTACGTATATAGATTAATCAATAGTCCTTTGATTTCACCAATCCGGCCTAGTACATCCATCGATTCTTTCTCTTTATTTATAACATCCTCTGATAGTTGGACGAGCTCTTGATCAATCATTTCAATTGTCTTAAGCTTACGTCCTTCCCCAAATTGGTTCCAGGTATAAGAATGTTTTAAATTCATTCCAAAATCCACAGTTTCCTTTACAAATTGTTTGACTAAGCTTTTGTATTTGGAAAGGTCTTTTAAATTTCTTGAGCGTGAAAGCCTTTCTCCCGCTTGTCCAACATCTAAAAGGAGCTTAGAAAGCTGTTCTAGATGGAGCTTCTGATCTTGCTTTTGCACAAGTCTTCCAAATGTTTTGCCACTCGTGTTTGTTTCCTTTTGGTCAATCTTCACTTTATCTAAACCAATTCGTATGTCTTGGTTGATCTTCATTCATACTGCCTCCAAAGTTAAAACTGAAAAAACTGCTCTACTGGTAAAACAAATACCGTAGCACCGCCTACTTCTACTTCAACTGGGTAAGGTACATAAGAGTCGGCATTCCCACCCATCGGACTAACAGGAGCAACCATTTGGTCCCTTGATTGACAGCTCTCTTTTATTACTTGAAGCGCTTTATCAACCCGAATATCCTCTGTTCCAATCACAAATGTTGTATTTCCAGATTTCAAAAAACCACCTGTGCTCGCTAATTTTGTCGAGCTGAAATTACATTTTGTTAGGGCTTGAGATAGTTTATTACTATCTTGGTCTTGTACAACCGCTAATATAAGTTTCATGGAAAGTGGTAACCTCCTACTTTTATATCTTCCCTCTATTATATCAGTAATCGAGAGAACATACATCGGAATTATCACTCGTTTCCCTATTTGGAAAAATAAAGAAAAAAATTAAGTTAAATATGGCTTTAAGATCGCTAAACTATCTGCTAAAACTTTCGAACGAGTTTGACTAGCATCAATTCTTTTGATTCGATTGGGCTCATTTTTTAATAGCCTTAAGTAGCCACTACGTACCTCTTCATGAAAAGTCAGATTTTCTAAATCTAATCGATTCACTTCTCTCCCTTTACTAGCCTGTATTCGTTTTAGACCTTCCTCAGGTTCTATATCATAATAAAGTGTAACATCTGGAAAAGTGTCTTCAATGGCAAATTTATTGATACTGTATACAGCCTCTATGCCTAGATTCCTGCCCATTCCCTGATATGCTAACGAGCTATCTACAAATCGATCACATAAGACAACATAATCTTTTTCCAGCGCCGGGATTACTTTTTCAACCAAGTGCTGTCTTCTAGCTGCAGCATATAATAAAGCTTCCGTCCTACCATCCATTTCCGTGTGCTGCGGATTTAAGATAATCTCGCGGATTTTCTCCGAAATCGGAATTCCACCTGGCTCCCTTGTCTTGATAACCTGGTGTCCCTCATTTAGTAGGGATTCTTCTATTTTTTCTAATATTGTCGATTTCCCCGCCCCTTCAGGACCTTCAATAGTTACAAATAATCCATTCTTCTTCATTACTTACCTCCAACAACATAACATTCCTTATCTATTTATCGTTACTAATCATATACATATATCATCTCTTGTTCAAGAACATGATTACCTTGAAACCGAGCACCCATTAATTTCAACATTTGCAATTGTTCAACTTTTCCTTCAGATATACGCTCTCCTTCCATTAACAAGGGAACTCCTGGCGGATAAGGGATGACCATCTCACTAGAAACCATTCCTACAGCTTGTTTAACCTTTACTAATTTCTGTTTCTTCTCTTTTGATTCACTATATGGTATCACTAGTGATTGTATTTTTTCTTCTTCAGTAATCGAGAATGAAAAATCTACTTCCTTCTTCTTCTCCAATGAGCATAAGGCTGAAATCATTCTTTTACTAGCATCATTTAAATAGGACTCCGATCCTTTTTTGAATAGAGGAAGAATTAACAATACTTGGTGGTGATCTGCTAACTCAGGAAAAATATTTATTTTTTCTAGTGCATATGAAAGGTCAAACCCCGACACACCCTTCACTCGTAAAAGTAATTTGATGGGATCATCGCACTCAAGAACTGTGGCATCTTCTACAGTTCTTACTTCATGGATAAACTGATTCCGTTCTTTCAGCATATACCTCCAATCTTCTGAATCATAGTTGGCAATAAAAAATCTTGCCATATCAAGGGACGCCATAATGGGATAGGAAGGTGAGCTCGATTGTAAAATTGAAAGGTACTTCCTCAATTCTCTTTCTGAAATTCGGTTACTATTTATATGTAAATAGGAACCCATTGTCATAGCCGGTAATATTTTATGGGCAGACTGCACCACAATATCCGCTCCCGCTTGAAGTGCAGATGAGAACGAAACTTGCTCAAGCTGTAAATGCGGTCCATGGGCCTCATCCACTAAAACTGGCACATCATTTAAATGAGCTTCTACTATAAGCTCTTCAAGGGGATAACAAGTTCCATAGTAAGTTGGATATGTAAAGATGCATGCTTTGGCTTCTGGGTGATAAGCAAGTGCTTTTTTTAAAGTAGCTCGGGATACACCTCCTGGTGACATCGTTTTTTCATCCCACTCAGGCTGAAGAAAAACAGGCAACGCTTTGGCTAGTTTTAATCCATTGATAATTGATTTATGACAATTACGTTGGACTAATACCGTATCCCCAGCACCACAACTAGCTAATATCATTGCTAAATTCCCTACCGTGCTTCCTCCTACTAAAAAACAACTGGTTTTTGCACCGTAAAACTTTCTCAGAAGGTCTTCCCCATCTTTAATGGCTTCTTGTGGAGCATGCAAATCGTCTAGTCCACTTATTTCTGTGACATCAAACGGAAGAAACTGCTTAAAATGAGATCCTTCCCAACCAACTCGCCCATTTTTATGACCTGGAACATGAAAAGAGAAGCTTCTTTTCTCGATATGTTTTTGAATTGCTGAATATAATGGTGTATTTTTTTGATTCACTATGCTTCTCCCTTTCTATAACTCTTCCCATTATTGTACACCCGATGATAGATTGAAAGAAGGCGAAAAAAAACCAAGCAATCTTGTTTGCTCGGCATTACGAAGGAATATGTGGAGTCGTTACTTTCTTAAGTTGATGAACATAAAAACTATAATCGGGATCTTTTGTTTCAGAATGAATCATGGCTCTTTCACAATCAAAACAGATAAATGAAGTGTACAAGTGAATCCCCTTTGTCTTTTCGTCCGAGCAAATAATACAAGTTTCCCCATATAGATGATTTTTTTGGTTCCTCATCTCTCCACCTCCATACAAATAGTCTTTCCTAATTTTCTATTTGTATACAAATTTCTAAAAATTAACCGTTTTTAACTAGTATAGTATATGGGATTTTTTTCACTCTGTGTATGTCTTACTTAAAATTTACAAAATTTTAGTTTGGTACTTCCTACAATCAACGCTAAGTCGCTTTTTTATTATAGGCTCATTTCGTATACATTGTGGCTATTTCACCTGATTTTTGACTAAATCCTTCTTTTCAATGTTGATTTCCATCAAAATAGACAGATCCAGCTACAGTGGCTTGAGACTCGGAACAATACTATTTCATAGATGATTAACGGATGTGAAAAGCAACAAACTTTGCAGAAATTGGCCTACCATAAAATTTATTTCCGTATTAAAACATATTTAGAAAAATGAGTATCCCCTTTACTCAAAATAATGTTTAAATAGAACGAATGGTTGTCAAGGATGATGACTAACATTATTCTTGACAGGGTGATTAAAATGGCTAAATACCTACTAATGAGTTTGTTTTCTTTTCAAAAACTGTTTTCAACCGAGGAGGCCTGTCATGACCATCTATTTTCATTAAAGTGGTCACACGGTTATAGTTGCGAGAGATGTGGTCACGATGCCTATTTTGCAACCAAAACACGTACACACAAGCTTTATGAATGCAAACAATGCCGTTACCAAGCAACTGTCACTGTCGGAACGGTAATGGAAAAAACAAGAGCAGACTTAACAAAATGGTTTCTAGCCATCTATTTAATCGTTCATGATAAACGTAGTGTATCTGCAACAAAACTGTCTGAAGAACTTGAAGTAACGTATAAAACCGCTTGGCTTATGCTTCATAAAATTAGGAGAGCCATGAGAAAACGTGATGCAAAATACACACTAGCTGGTATTGTAGAGCTAGACGATGCTTTCTTTGGTTCGCCATCTGAAGGTGGAAAACGCGGTCGTGGAACGGACAAAACCAAGGTACTAGCAGGGTTATCCTTAAACAAAAAGGGGCATCCGCTTTTTCTAAAAATGGAGTCATCCCAAATGTTAAAGAGGAAACCTTGATTGATTTTGCCAAGAAAAGAATCGAACCAGGATCAACCATTAGTAGTGATGCCTATTTCTCATATAGAGCCCTTGCTGGTGCTGGTTTTAAACACGAATATCAAGTTTACAATGCCAAAAAAAGTCCAGACCATTTAATCTGATTACACACCGTTCTTTCCAATGCAAAAGCATTTATTGGTGGAACGTTCCACGGACTTGACCCTAAGCATCTTCAGTCTTATTTAGACGAATTTGCTTATCGATTTAATCGAAGGAAATTCAAAGGTGAATGGTTTAGTCGTTTAGTAAAGTTATGTGTTTCAACAAGGACAATTACTTATTCTGAGCTAGTGGAATAATCATTTTTAGAAATAGTAAATAGGTGATTACGCGTTTTCTTCCTTCTTCTTGGCTTGAACATAGATGTGCTGACTGCTGCGTTGCCACAGGACTTGTCGATTTTAGTAAGAGAGATTTCCCTTTCTCCCTCTTTTTCACATCCGTGGCGACCTTCCTACTCTCACAGGGGCACTCCCAACTTCCATCGGCACGGGTTCGAACAGCAGGGGCGAATCTCCGCGTCAGTTTCGGACGTACTGATTCTCACGTGCGTTGTTGTACGCTCCGGAATTCTCTCGCTCACTCTTTTGACCTCCTTACTTCTCCCTGCTCTCACTCCCGTTCATGAATAGAATCTGATTTCATTTAGTTCAAATTCAAATTCAAGTTCAAAACAAAAAAACAGCCCTCGGGCTGTTTTTTAATAATGCATGGCGACGTCCTACTCTCACAGGGGGAAACCCCCAACTACCATCGGCGCAGAAGAGCTTAACTTCCGTGTTCGGTATGGGAACGGGTGTGACCTCTTCGCTAATGCCACCATACGTATTTACTT
>NZ_JAYKTS010000024.1 GCF_037024155.1 Bacillus sp. 2205SS5-2 | reverse complement strand
ATGGCAACAATAGGCGATACTCATGAATGTACTAGATCGGTTTCGTAAACGGGGTTTTATCCACCAAAAAAGAGGCGACCTCAGACCTGCATTAACAGGATGAACAGTTTAATGCATCATTAAACCGCTAGACCCCATTTTCATCGATTGCGGTGTCTGACAGGACATGGGGTTTCGTAAACATTGTGTCTATTTCATCAAATTTTTGACTGAATCCTCCACTTCACTGATGATTTCCACCAAATACAGACGAAATACTGCCCGAAACAAAGCTAATTCATTAATGATAAACTGATATGAAAAGCAACAAAATTTGCGAAACCGACCTAATGAAAAGAATCCCCTACTAAGCAATATAGTAGAGGTATCATCATTGAAGCAATAACTGTCCGGTAAGTGATTTCACCTTAATGGCAATATCATCACAAACTTCTTGATATGCAGCCAAAATACTTCCTTCGGCTAGATTAGGGTTATTAATCTCCCAAAGAATAGTTTTAGTAGGCGGAAGCGCGGGAACTGTTTCTAAATGATCTGAATCCTGTAGATATACGATGATAGTAGCGCGTTCTAATTCATTCATCCCGGTTGGATGTCCATTTTTATCACGTATATTAATATTTACTTCTTTTAATGTTTGGTCGACAAGAGGGTTGGATTTCTTTTTCCCCCATCCTGCACTACGTATTTCCCATTGTGTTAGAGAAAGTTTGGAAGCCCATGCTTCAGCCATTAGGCTTTTCTCAGGCGAATTGGAAAGGAAGTAAAGAAGATTTTGTGCCATTGATAAAAATCCTTTCTGATTAGGTTCTACTTTCTTGATACCCTATACTACAATGAGATAAGCGTATATTTAATAGTTAATAATTAGTAAAATGGTATGAATGCTGTAAAATAGACAAAATAATAATAAGTCAAATTAGAAAAGTGTTAGCAGAATTAGCCATTGATATGTAGTGGTATTTCGATTTTAAAAGTGGTTTCCTCTATTTTGGAGGTACATGAAAGTGTTCCTCTGTGTTTTTGTACAATTTCCTTACAAACAAATAGACCTAGCCCTGTTCCTTTTTCTTTCGATGACATAAATGGATCGAATATTTTATTAATTTGAGAAGGAGGAATTTGTGGACCGTTATTTGAAATGTTTAATTTAATTGTTTTATTATTAGTGACTCCATTAATGGTGATTTGAGGATCTATTCGGTAATTTTGAAGAACATCTAATGCATTCAAAATTAGATTTAACAACACTTGGCGAAATTCTTCTTTAAATCCAAATAATACTAAATCATCTTTAATATTGACCACAATGTTAGCGTTAACCTCTAGAATCCGTGGGTAGAGGAACGAAACAAGCTCATTCAATAATTCTTTCATAGAAAAGTCTCCTCTTTCTTTCTCTACCACTCCTTTTTTTGACAATACTAGGAATTGGGAAATGCGTAAGGTTAACTGTTCTAACTCATCTGAAATGATATTAAGATAAGGTAGTTCAGTATAATCTGCTTTTAAAAGCTGTATAAATCCATGTACTGCTGTTAAAGGATTACGAAATTCGTGAACAAAAGATGAGGTTAATTGACCTAAAAGGGAAAGTTGCTCTTGATGTTGTTGATCAATGTACTGTTGCCTTTCTTGAAGGATTTCATTTTTTAAATATGCGTAGTGAGTCACAGCGTAATATGTGAAACGGTCAAAGAATTTACTGATATATTCAATGATTTGATGGAATACTTCCGCCTCTTCTTTCAGTGTAAATAAAGCTCGATAAATTTCGTTTCGACCTACGTTTATATTATGTACAACATCCCCAATATTCAAATTTTGCGTTATTCGTTCTTCTCCAACCTGCTTTGCAACGTCCTTAATGCCCTGTTCAAGCTCTTCATCTGAAAGAATGAATGATTGGATGAGAAGTTCAAAGAACTTTTTCCCATTGATGAAAATATTTTTTTCATAGGTAGGATTGGTGACCAAGATTTTTTTACTCCAATTTTCAAGAATCTGTTTGCGATTAGCTTCTAAAAAATGCAAAGTATTTGTAGGGGCTATGCTCATTTTCTCACCTCTTTCGTATATTATATCAATTTTTGTAGTATTTTGAAATTTTATTATGTTAAGCCGAAATAATAGCAGAAAATTTTATTTTGATTCAATATTTATCATCACTAGTTGTATTTAGCTGGATGTAAAATTATAACAATTTAATCAGAATGGACCTATAGGTGGTGAAACTATCTGAGTGAAAAAGTAGCGATAAATTATTGTTTGATTTAATTATAAATGGGCTAGGAAGTAGACACCATCATGAATGTTCCCAATAAATAAAAAAATTTGAAAAAGAGGTAAAATTGTGTAAAAATACACATATAGTGAATGAGGTGTTGTTATGACGAAAGACTTTGTAATTGATATGATTTCTGAGAACCTGCGATTAATTAGAGTTGAAGTAGGGTATACACAAGATAAAATGGCTAATGTAATCGGTTTATCAAAGAAAACTCTTGTTCAAATAGAAAAGGGACGTGTTAGAGCAAGTTGGACGATTGTTATTGCTGTATGTGCACTTTTTCGAGATAGTTCTATTGTGGTCACTCTTCTTGGTGGTGCTCCGTTAGAAACGGTAGAAACAATCGCAAGAGAAGATATTTCAATACGGAAAGAAAAGACATTAGGTGGAAGAGTATGGTGGAGAGAAGTTCAAAGGGAAAAAGAGTATATATTACAACAGAATATTATTAGTCAGCATTTTCGCATTATTGATGGTGAAAGCTTTCGCCTCCACAGTTCTTTTGATGAAGAATCCATTTTGATTCATTTTCAAGAACTCACTCAAAAGTCAAATTGAATATATCTTTTTGGAGATAAAATAGAGAGGTAGGTTAGGTGGAATATGAAACCATTCTTTTATTTATTATTCTTTTATCCAATTAGTTTGTTTGTTTTGGCACTTGTATTAAAATACATCATGAGAAAATTCAATTTTTCAAATGTCATTATTTTATCATCCATCTTTATTATATCAAATTTGTTAATCTATTATCTTATTAAAAGTGGTGCACACCCCATCAAATATCTACAAGAGGGGCTTTACCTTTTTACTGGTTTACGATTGCGGCAATGGTTAAGAATTCTTTTCATTCCTAATTTTTTTACAATAATGTATATTGCGGTCCTATGGATAGGCTTTCGAATCCCCAAATTACTTAGAGAAAACGAATATAAAGAGAGGAGGACGATAATATGATGTCCTTCTATTTTTTTTGAATAGAAAAAGTTGATTTCTCACTTATTATCTTATTCCAACTTTTTTCTTCACTCGATTAAATATGTTGATCGCCAATAATTGCACCTTCCGCATTTTAAGGTGTCAAGCCCAAAGCTTTATTGGCTCGAAGGCAATAGCCGATAAAGCTTTGGGCATTTTTTATTACTACACTATTAGGACTGGAACAGGAGATTCATGAGCAATTTTTTCACTTACATAGCCAAGTAGCCAGTTTTTCACCCCTTTTTTTGAGCTGTTTCCAATGATTATTAGGTCGATACTATTTTCGATAGAATATTCACAAAGACTTTCTGTTATTGAACCTGTTAATATTTCGAACTGGCTAGAAACATTTTTGATTTCCAGTAATTCTTTTGATTTTGAGAAAGCACTATCAACAGAATCATCAAACAAAATATGAGTATTCTGCTTTTTAAGGTCATAGGTTTTTGGGAGATTGGAGGCATCCAAAGATCCAATACCTGAGGGTGGCCTGGAAGGATTCCCATCAGTATCAATAGTTTCTATAGATGATCGGGATTTATCTACGCTATGACTTACAACATGAGCGAGGGTGATTTTTGTGGTTGGATCTTTTTGGTGAAAGAGATGGCTGCTTCTAAGACTTTCGTGCACTCTTGAGACTCGTTAACTCCAACTAAGATGTATTTATCCATGCGTATTCCTTTTGAATCATAAAAATTTGGAAATTTAGTGTTTATTACCCAAAAATAGAAGGAGTTAACCTGCCCCATAAATTTTTAAAAAAACCCTAATAAAGAACAATCTATAATCGAATGTTGTAGTAAATCAATGCTGTTTTGGTAAGGTTTGTTGCTTTTCGTACCAATCTATAAATTATGATATAGCTTTGTTCTGAGAGATCTTATCGTCTGTATTTGAAGGGAATAAACAACAAATAGGAGGATTTCATTTACAATTAGATGAAATAGCAACAATGTACACCCAAAAAACTAAATCAAAAATTGGGGTGAGAAAATTGTTACAGTATCCAGATCATTTAAACCCAACTATTAGAAAATGCCTACAACATTTAGATGTGTTAGATGTAGATCAAGAAGTGAAACAAATCGTTTATATGTATTTGAAGAAGCTAGAGGACAATGAAAAAAGGAATTATCCAAGTGAAAATTAAAATGAAGAAAAAAGTGAATAAAACAATTCGAATATAATTTCATAAATGTAGTTAAACCTAATAATTTTGCCAATGGATTATCTGTGTGATATTTCTAAATGATAGTTATCGAGAATTTTTACTATGAAACTAACTATTGGTAAAGAGTTGTGGAAATTGGAATAACTTTGGATACATTTCGAAGGGCCTATAATATAAAATCATTTCTGACATAGGTTCAGATCTTGATTATTAAACTATATAGTTTGAATTTAAGTTTTCTTTTTGATGAAGCTTTCATATAAAATTGACCTTTTAATCTCCTCGCTAACATAGAACAACCAAGTGAAGAAATAACAACAAACGCCTCCTGGTGTAAAGGGGGCGTTTGTTGTTATTTCTAAATATAAGCACATTTAACATTAAATGTATTTTGGGTGTTAGATTAGTGAAAGAATTGCTCCAATCACAACTATTGCACCAATAACCATTAGAATTGTTCTAACCAAAATGCTCACCTCTCTCTTCCTGCATTAACCAATTATTTATCTTTCCAAGAGAAGATATTTTCTTCTAACCGATTAATATATAAATACCCAATAAGAAAGGAATTAAACCCACTCAATCTTAATAATTTTCTTGAAATGTTTGCTCGGTGTATTTAATGTTACTGAATTTGGATTAATAATAAAAAGAAAGAAGGTTTTTCTAGAAAAATGTAGAATAAAAGAATAAGTGGAAAAACTAGGGAAATAAAGTGTGTTTGAAATCTTATATCCTTGGGAATCACGAGATATTGAAACTTAATCAAGGAATAGATTGAAATAACTGAATTTTCTTTTTGTGTAAATAATCTAAAAAGGAGTTCGTATATGCATAAATTTATAGGAATTTTCAGAAATACCGCATTTCTGAAGTTGTTTTTAGCAAACTTAACCTCTCAAATTGGGAGTGTTATTGGTTTAACTGCGTTTACGTTTTATTTACTCGATCGATTTTCAAGTCAACCGCTGTATGCAACGATTACAGAGCTAATGTTTTCGCTTCCAACCTTATTCATCTTTTTTCTTGTTGGTGTAGTTGCTGATCGAATGAATCGACAAAGGGTTGCTTATTACTGTGATATCATCAGTGTAATTTTATCGATTTTTCTCCTTGGGGCACTTTATCTTGGTTGGATGCCACTTATGTTTGCAATCCTTTTCTTCCGCAGTGGAGTTCAAAAGTTCTTCTTTCCAGCAGAACAAGGGTTGATTCAAGGAACGTTACCGAAAGAGGATTACGGAACCGCTGCGGGATTAAATCAAATGGTTGGTAGTATGTTTAATTTATTTGGCACTGGAATGGGTGTGTTGATTTATTGGTTAGTGGGCATTTACGGAGCTATTATTGTGGATGCTTTGTCTTTTTTTGTATCCGCTCTATTTATTAAAGCGGGAGTGTTTTCTGAAAAAGCGAAAATTCCCAACGGGCAACATTCTTGGAAGGATTTGAAAATTGGCATAATTTTAAAAGATTTTAAGGACGGATTTCAATACATTATCCATTATAAACTGTTACTGGCTCTACTCGGAGGGTTTATTGTTTTGGGGATAGTTAATGGTGGCTTTACTGTGATGCCAATATATATCCTTAAATATAAATTAGTTCCGTCTACATATGAAGAGATGTCCATTATTCTAGGGATTGTGATTGGATCTGGGATGTTAATTGGAAGCTTTTTAGCATCTATAATAGTGCAAAAATTCAAGTTTTATCAACTGGCGGTATTTGGATTAGCGGTCACAGGAGGATCTATCATTGCCTCTTCAATCGTAGAGTCAGTTTGGTTATTTCTCTGTCTCATGTTTGTCTTAGCTTTGGCAATTCCCTTTATTAATGTTGCGATTGGAGGATGGTTACCAGGGATCATCGATCCAAAAATGATGGGACGGGTTCAAGGGTGGATAAGCCCATTTATGATGTTCTCTCAGTCCATAACATTAGGTTTCATTGCGATTGGATATCCAAAGTTTGTGTCCATTGAAACACTTTATTGGATTGTAGGAACTTGTTTATTGCTCGTATCATTCTTTTACTGGATGGTGTTACCTCGATTGAGTGAGCAACAACAAACTGTAAAAGAATCAACAATTATATCTTCTAGTGTCTAAAAAAGGCCCTTAATAAGGGGCTTTTATTTTTTGTTTAGCTTGCTTTCACACCAGTAGATATTCCTTTAGATAGATAGGCTGAAGGTCATATTCTCGTCTATTCTTGATCAAAATCAATACCAAAATCGAGGACAGTATGGATGTTTAAATGCAATTACAACAATGCAGAGGAAAAGATGACCCGAAACAGAGCTTATCACCGTTTATAAACGGGTTCGAAAAGCAAAAAGGATTGCGAAAATAGTCTTGTTAAACGAGTCCTCTTTCCATTGGATGGAATTTTTGGAGCGGTTAGTTGTATGAGCGGTTGCAGAACAAATGAGTGGAAATGAATGGACACTAGTACAAATCATCATAATTATTCTATTAACGCAAAGCCTTTTTAGCTATTTAGATGCAAGAAAAAAAGACACAGTTATTTGTTTTAGGGAAATTAGGTTTGATTCAGTTTCCACTCCCACATTCTTTTATATGTTTTTGCCCGATACCTTGATAGGGATATTTGGAAAACAATATTTTAAAGGGAGATGAAGACATGATTATTGTCACTACAGAAACTGTACAAGGTAAACAAACGGTTGAATTAAAAGGAATTGTTAGAGGGAGTACAGTTCAAGCAAAGCATATTGGCAAGGACATAATCGCATCGTTTAAACGATTGTAGGAGGAGAAATAAGTGAATATAGTGAATTGATGGAAGAGACGAGAACAAATGCTGTTGAGAGAATGTCAGCAGAAGCAGAGAAACTAGAGCCAATGCAATTGTCACTACAAGATTTGAAACGTCAGTAATAATGCAAAATGCTTCAGAGATTATTGCATATGGAACGGCTATTATCCTTGAATAATGAGGGCTAAAGTGTATACTATGTTTTAAATTTTCAAAAAATGTTTGACAGTGTTTTCCTATGGTGGTAATCTATAGAAAGATTTTAGACAGAGAAGGAGGATTTCGTGATGAAAAAACCAGTTAATGGAACGTTCAAAGTCATACAATTGAATAGTTATGAAATCTGTTCTCGTATAACCTAAACTTTTCTTGCTAATTCTGATATAACGGCTTATATACATGTGCACAGATTTCTATAGAAATCTGTGCTTATTTTTTGACATGCTGTCATGCACAGCGTGTCTTTTTTAGTGTAGTAGAAAGTATGAATATTGACTTTACGTAGGTTTAGGAATCGATCAATTAATGCTTTTTTAATAAGGTTAGAGAGTGAAAATTTTATTTGGTTTTGTTTCTAGCTCTAGAAGTATGATGAATCTCTCATGGAGATTTCAGGTAAGCCTGTTTCTCATAGATAAAACTAAATTGGAGGAGATTAGGGTGAATAACGTATTTAAGAAAGTGATGATAATTGCACTGGATATAGAGGATGGCTAGCCAAATGAATTAATGGATATGAAAAAAGGGGATGACAGCATATGTTTAGCATATTTTCGAAATTATCTTGGTTTTTTAAAGAACAATGGAAGCGGTATAGTGTAGCCATAATTCTATTAATCATCGTTGGGATTTTAGAAGTTCTTCCTCCACGCATTATCGGGATGGCGATTGATAATATTTATATCGGAACATTAACAACTAGTAAGTTATGGGACTATATAGTTTGGATCGGCGTTATTACCATAATGGCTTATGCCATTACTTATGTTTGGATGTATCAGTTATTCGGTGGATCTCACTTAATCGAGAAGAAAATTCGTTCTCAATTTATGGGGCATTTATTGAAGATGACTCCAACATTTTTTGAAAGAAATCGGACAGGTGACTTGATGGCAAGAGCCACAAATGACCTGCAGGCGATTTCAATTACTGCAGGTTTTGGTGTCTTAACATTAATCGATTCAACCATCTACATGATTACGATCTTACTCACAATGATTATTTTTGTAAGTTGGAAGTTAACCTTAGCAGCAGTTTTACCTTTGCCAATTATGGCTTTTTTAATGAAAATTTATGGAGGGAAAATTCATAAAAGATTTACAAGTGCACAAGACGCTTTTGGTGAATTAAATGATCGCGTGCTTGAATCTGTCGCTGGAGTTCGAGTGATTCGGGCTTATGTCCAAGAACGAGAGGATGAACAGCTTTTTTCCAATATGACGGAGGACGTTTATCGAAAAAACGTTGAAGTTGCGAAAATCGATTCATTATTTGAACCGACAATCAAAGTATTAGTTGGTATGAGTTACTTAATCGGACTAGGGTACGGTGCGCATCTTGTGTTTCACCAAACGATTACACTGGGGGAATTGGTCTCATTTAATGTTTATCTAGGGATGCTCATTTGGCCAATGTTTGCTCTAGGTGAACTAATCAATGTTATGCAACGAGGGAATGCCTCTTTAGATCGTGTTCAAGATACATTGGCTTATGAAGAAGACGTGAAAAATCCTACAAAACCTATTTATGTAGAAGAACCAACTTCAATTAAGTATGATGATGTTTCGTTTCAATATCCTTCTTCTGCTTTACAGAATCTCTCTAATGTGAAGGTGACCTTACAAAAAGGTCAGACATTAGGAGTTGTCGGGAAAACAGGAAGTGGAAAAACGACATTTGTGAAACAAATGTTAAGAGAATATCCTTCTGGTGAAGGGAATATCACCATTTCTGATGTACCGATTCATTGGCAATTGAAAGAAATTACGCGTAACTGGATTGGTTATGTCCCGCAAGATCACGTCCTATTTTCTCGTTCGATTAGGGAGAATATCTTATTTGGGTCAGAAGGAAAGACAGAAGAACAATTACAACAGGCAATTGACATAGCAGCCTTTCGACAGGATTTGGAACGTCTTCCGGAAAGACTAGATACTTTAGTTGGAGAAAAAGGAGTAGCGTTGTCTGGTGGACAAAAGCAACGGATTTCGATTGCGCGAGCTCTTGTGAAAGATCCAGAAGTTCTTATTTTGGATGATTCTCTTTCTGCAGTTGATGCTAAAACGGAGGCGAGAATTATTGAAAACATACGAAAAGAGCGAGATGGAAAAACGACTATTATCACAACACACCGCTTGTCTGCTGTTCAACATGCGGACTGGATTCTTGTATTTGACGGAGGTCGCGTGATAGAAGAAGGTTCCCATGAACAACTGCTGAACGAGAATGGTTGGTATAAAGAGCAATGGACCAGACAACAAATAGAGGAAACGACGATTGAGGGGGTGTCTCGATGAACGTTGGAAAGAGACTATATCGATACGCTCTAGTCTACAAAAAACCTATTCTGTTAGCGTTAATCATGTTAACGATTTCCGTAGCTGCAGAGTTAACGGGGCCGTTTATTGCTAAAAAGATGATAGATGACCACATTTTAGGGATTGAAGGATCATGGTATGAAACCACTGAGGGAACAGATGCGGTGTCCTATCAAAATAGGTGGTATAAACGAGAAGAATATTTAACCGAACAGGATCCTAAGGGGAAACAGATTCGTGTTTTACAGTCAGGAATAAACTTTTTCTTTATTGAAGAGGAAGTAGAATTAGATGGGAAAAGAAGCTATGAAAATAATGTTCTAACGATTGAAAAAGGAAATCGAGTTGAAAGGTATCCAGCCAACAAACTTACAAAAGATGAACTATTAGCATTTTATGAACCGGAAATATCACGGATTATCCAGTTGATTCTGTTCTATTTTGGTTTATTGGTCTTTGCCTCGATCTTTCAATATGGGCAAAGTTTCTATCTGAAAACAGCCTCTAACCGGATTATACAAAAAATGCGAAATGATATATTTCAGCATATCCAAAGTTTGCCGATTCGCTATTTTGACAATTTACCAGCAGGGAAAGTAGTCGCTCGAATTACGAATGATACGGAAGCTATTCGTGAACTTTATGTTACAGTATTGTCAACGTTCTTTACTAGTACTATATACATTAGTGGAATTTATGTCGCGCTTTTCATTTTGAATCCAACCTTAGCGGCAATGTGTTTAGTATTAATTCCGATTTTGTATATTTGGATTCTATTCTATCGAAGATACGCATCTTCTTATAACCAAATTATTCGTTCTAAAGTTAGTGAAATTAACGCAATGGTCAATGAATCAATACAAGGTATGACCATTATCCAAGCTTTCCGTCGCGAGGAAAAAACAGCTACTGAATTTGAAAAACTGAATGAAACGCATTTTAAATACAAAAATAAACTTCTCAGTTTAAATTCATTAACATCTCATAATTTAGTAAGTGTGTTAAGAAATATCACTTTTGTCGCCTTTATCTGGTATTTCGGGGGCGGATCTATTGGAACGGGTAGCTTTGTTACTCTCGGGGTACTATATGCCTTTGTCGATTACATTAATCGATTGTTTCAACCAGTTACAGGTATTGTGAACCAACTGGCCAATTTAGAGCAAGCACTAGTAGCAGGAGAGCGTGTGTTTAGTTTACTGGATGAAAAAGGAATTGAAGTGAGTGATACGTCGATTCCTCGATATGATGGTAATGTAACGTTCGAGCATGTTTCGTTTGGCTACAAGCCTGATCACTTCGTCTTAAAAGATATTCATTTCGAAGCGAAAAGGGGAGAAACAGTTGCGCTAGTTGGGCATACGGGGTCTGGGAAAAGTTCCATAATGAATTTATTGTTTCGTTTTTATGATCCTAATGAAGGTAGAATTCTAATAGATGGATTGGATATCACAAGTGTGGATCACCAAACGATTAGGGAGCACATGGGAATCGTCTTACAAGATCCTTATTTGTTCACAGGAACCATAGCCACTAATGTTACTTTAAATTCGCCGGACATTTCATTTAAGAAAATGGAAAAAGCACTAAAGGATGTCGGTGCTCAACATGTGCTGAATAATTTAGAAAATGGATATGATACAAAGGTTGTAGAGAAGGGAAGCACGCTTTCTTCGGGTCAGCGACAACTAATTTCCTTTGCGAGAGCCCTTGCATTTGACCCGTCCATTTTGATACTAGATGAAGCGACATCTAGTATCGATACTGAAACAGAGGCCATTATTCAAGAGGCGATGGAAGTATTAAAAAAAGGTAGAACTACTTTTATTATTGCTCACCGATTGTCGACAATTAAAAACGCTGATCAAATCATTGTATTAGATCAAGGGGAAATAATCGAAAAAGGAAACCATGATGAACTAATGATCCAAAAAGGTCGCTACTATCAAATGTACGAATTACAACAAGGAAAAGAAATGAAAAGTAGTATGTCTTGAGCTGTTTCACTTCACCCTTAAATTTGTAAAATCATAGCAAGGATTGTTGCTAATTGCATTGGTCTGTACATCGCGATAAACTAGGGTTCCGGACATCTTGTCGATTCATCAAACATGTAGTTACTGATGAAAATAATTAAAGACATCAATTTAACGAATCAATAGCAACTAACTACACGAAAAGAGCCGCGTTTGTCGGCAAGAGGCAGGTGCATGGCTTGGGATGGAAATCAACTGGTTTAACTAATCCTTCTGGGTATTGTATTGATATTCACTCATAAATGGATGCAATCTAAACACATTTGCAGAGGGAGCCTTCTTCGAAGAAATGAAAAAAGCAGCTAAAGTTCTAGCTGCTTTTTTTTGCACACTAAGTAAGAGTGAACCATGCCAAGGTGAGATGAATACGCCTTTAAGTCGAGCGTATTAAAAAACAACCCCAGCAGAAAAGGGAATAGCTGTTTTCTTGATGCTATAAGGAGAATCAATGTAGTTAATAGGCAATTCCAACACGTGTTTTTAAAAATTCGTTTGATATTAGTAAATCGTACATAAAGTCAGCTGTGTCATAAATGGAGATTGATTGACTACTCTCTGGAAGCATATTTTTTTCTATCCGGTAGTGACCTTGTCTTTCTCCATTAGGTAAGTACGTTGGGCAGACTATTGTCCAGTTCATTTTTGATTTATGTAGCATAAGATAGACTTTTAAGTGATCTTCAGCTGCTTTAGTGCTTTTCCTCTTTGATTCATTGGTCAAGAATCGATAAGTAGTAGGGTATGACCTAGCTTGGAGGATTCCAGCTGTTCCAATTGAAATAATGCTTTTAATCTTTTTTTGACGCATGGTTTTAAGGAGAAGAGGCATACTTTTGGAAAGAGTGTCTTTTCCATCCGTACCAAGGCAGCTAACTACCATATCACAATTGGTCATTGCCTGTTCGACATTTGCTTCTATTAAAACATCACCTTGTATAATGGATAGATTTGTTGACGAAATCCTCACTTTTAAGGGTTGTCGAACAAGAATACTTACTTCATAACCAGCTTTAATCATCTTTTCTAAAAGAATTGAGCCGACACGGCCTGTAGCACCCAATAAACAAATTTTCACGGGAATTCTCCTTTACGTTTATATGTTTATATTGTACAGGATGAAGATTATCTGCAAAACAAATTTATTGACAAATTTTTTTAATGGTCGTATTATGACACTTGTACTGATTAATTCCGATAAGAATAGTGGGGGTTTAATATGAAGAAGTGGACAATTTTATTTGGTGTTGTGATTAGCATACTCTTATTAGCAGCTTGTGGCACCGAAGATAAAACCAAAAATAAAAGCGATGATGAACTATCACTCTATGCAAAAGTAATGGAAGAAGGAGAACTACTAGTAGGTACTGAAGGAACCTATCCTCCATTTACCTTTCATGATGAGTCTGGTGATTTAACTGGTTTCGACGTTGAAATTTCGCGTGAAGTAGCTAAACGTCTTGGAGTAGAAGCTGTGTTTCAAGAAACTCAGTGGGACGCAATGTTTGAAGGATTAAATTCCGAGCGTTTTGATATGATAGCCAATCAAGTGGGAATTCGCGAAGATCGATTAAAGAAATATGATTTTTCCTCTCCGTATATTTCCTCAGCGGCTGTCCTAGTAGCTCCTAAGGATAGCGAAGTCGAGAATTTCGAAGATATTGAGGGACTAACATCTGCTCAATCTCTTACAAGTAACTACAGAGATATTGCTGAGAGCTACGGTGCAAAAATCCAGGGAGTGGACGGACTAGCTCAAGCGGTAGAATTATTAGTAGCAGGTCGCGTTGATGTCACGATCAATGATAAGTTATCAATATTGGACTACATGCAAAAAAAACCAAATAGCAATATTAAAATTGCATCAACAGCAGATGATGCCTCTGAAAGTGGTTTCATGTTTCGAAAAGACAATGAAAAGCTTGTTGAAGAAGTGAATAAAGCGTTAGAGGATATGATAACAGACGGAACATACTTAGAAATCTCTGAAAAATGGTTTGGAGAAGATGTTAGGTAGTATCTTTCAGGATCCTCAAAGAATGATGGACATCATGCAAAGCTCCCTCTTGCCTATGCTAAAGGGGGCTTTGTATTATTCAATTCCTCTAACCATTTGGTCTTTCATTTTTGGAATGATTCTAGCAATTTTAATCGCTCTAGCTCGTCTATCTGGTAGCAAAATACTTCGAATAGTTTCAAGAGTTTATGTTTCCGCAATTCGTGGGACACCTCTTCTTGTCCAATTGTTTATTATTTTCTACGGATTGCCGACACTGGGTGTAGATTTCTTGAAGTTTGATCCCTTTCCATCAGCGGTAATTGCTTTTTCTCTAAATGTTGGCGCATATGCGTCAGAAATTGTTCGTGCTGCAATCCAATCTATTCCAAAAGGACAATGGGAAGCTGGTTATTCCATTGGCATGACCTATCGTCAGGCTTTAAGGAGAATTATTCTTCCTCAAGCAGCACGTGTATCGATACCACCCTTGTCAAACACATTTATCAGCCTTGTGAAGGACACGTCATTAGCATCCTTAATTCTTGTTACAGAACTCTTCCGTAAAGCGCAAGAAATCGCTGCAACGAATTACGAATTTTTATTGATGTATATAGAAGCTGCGATGATGTATTGGGTAATTTGTTTTATTCTATCCATCATTCAAGGACGTCTCGAAAACCGTCTAGATCGATTTGTAGCGAAATAGAAAGAGGGTATAATATTGATGATTTCCATACAAAATTTGAAAAAAAGCTTTGGCTCATTAGAGGTGTTAAAAGGGCTAGATCTACATGTGGAAAAAGGGCAAGTCATTGTATTGATTGGTCCCTCTGGCTCGGGAAAAACGACCTTTCTTCGTTGTCTTAATGCCTTGGAGATTCCGAATTCAGGAAAAGTGAATTTAGAAGAACTTCAACTTGATTTTAATAATAAAATAAATCAAGCAGATATTTTGAACTTAAGAAGACAAACAGGCATGGTATTTCAAAATTATAATCTTTTTCCTCATAAAACTGCCCTCGAGAATGTAATGGAAGGTCCAATCATTGTTCAACGACGAGGAAAAGATGACGTTAAGAAGCTGGCGATGTCCTTACTTGAAAAAGTAGGCTTAGGGGATAAAGTCGATTTCTATCCTCATCAGTTGTCAGGAGGCCAACAACAGCGTGTAGGTATTGCTCGTGCCCTTGCGATAGAACCGAAAGTAATGTTATTCGATGAACCTACTTCGGCGCTTGATCCGGAGCTTGTTGGGGAAGTTTTAAAGGTGATGAAAGACCTTGTAGAAGAGGGGTTAACGATGATCGTCGTAACGCATGAAATGAGGTTTGCCAAAGAAGCGGCAGATGAAGTCATCTTTATGGACGGAGGATATATTGTTGAGAGAGGGACTCCTCAGCAAATATTTGATCAACCGCAAGAAGAAAGAACGAAGCAATTCCTCCAAATGATTCATTGATATTGCTGACCAATTCCCTATTTGATTGATATTGTTTAGTTTTTTTCTCAAACTAGAAAAGGTGAAACGCACACAAATAAAGGCAGCTCAAAATTGAGCTGCCTTTATTTGTGTTGAAATAGGTAGAAATAATGTACTTCCTTTTGGAAAATTTTGAAGGCTGGAAGATGTGTGAATAAGTGACATCCATTTAAGTAGACTACTCTTTTTGTATGGCTCTTTTCGCATACTTTGTGGCTCTGGCATATAAAAACAGATGTAAACGCACTTTTCTTTCCTCATTTTGAGTTAAAAATAAGGCGAAAAGATGCCCGAAATCACTCTACATCACGAAATAGGGACTAATTCGAAAAGCCACAATCTTTGCGAAAACAGCCTTTTGTATACATTGTAGCTATTTCATTTAATGTTAGATGGGATCGGCCATTTTTCTATTGTTTTACCCCAATAGGAAACGAAAGGATGCCCCGAATCATAGCTATGTCATCTTTTATAGAACGGTACGAAAGGCAACAAACTTTTCAAAACATCCGTTTAAAAAACCGCACCTATGTCTAGCTAGAACCAAACGAGTAAATCTCTTCTTTTTATTTGATGTCATTAAGGTTATTTTAGGAAGAGAAGGGAAAACGTAAAAGAGGAATATAACGGGAGGGATCTGTGTGGATTTTAGAATGGAAAAAGATACGCTGGGTGAAGTAAAGGTGGCAAGTGATAAATATTGGGGGGCACAAACGCAAAGAAGTAAGGAGAATTTTGAAATCGGCGATGAAAAAATGCCAACTGAAGTGATTACTGCTTTTGTTCAATTAAAAAAAGCGGCAGCAAAAGTTAATCATGAACTTGGAAAGCTGTCTACATATAAAAAAAATAAAATTGTTCAGGCCTGTGATGAAATAGCGACTGACGTGCTTCATGAGCACTTCCCACTATCAGTTTGGCAAACTGGAAGTGGGACTCAAAGCAATATGAATGTGAATGAAGTGATCGCGTATTTAGCTAACAAAGATCAAGGTGGTGAAAAGATTCATCCAAATGACGATGTGAATATGTCGCAAAGCTCTAATGACACATTTCCAACAGCGATGCATATAGCTGCTTACCATGAAATTTATTCATCTTTGCTGCCAAGCTTAACTAAAATGAAAGAAACCCTGCAACAAAAAGAAAAAAAGTATTGGAAGCTAATAAAAATTGGTCGAACACATTTACAAGATGCAACACCTTTAACGCTTGGTCAGGAAATTAGTGGTTGGCGAGTAATGATTGAAAATACAATAGAAATGATTTTACAGAGCAGTAAACGATTGCTTTCATTAGCCATAGGAGGAACAGCAGTTGGTACTGGAATTAACGCTCCTAAAGAGTTTGGAGAAATGGTAGCCAGTCAATTAGCGGCTCAGATGAAGTATCCATTCCATTCCTCGTCGAATAAATTTCATGCGTTAACGAGTCATGATGAAATGGTATATGTTCATGGAGCAATAAAAGCTTTAGCCACCAACGTCATGAAAATAGCAAATGATGTCCGCTGGTTAGCAAGTGGCCCGAGAAGTGGATTTGGGGAGCTATCCATTCCAGCCAATGAGCCAGGAAGCTCGATTATGCCAGGGAAGGTCAATCCTACTCAAAGTGAGGCCATTACGATGGTAGCGACTCAAGTGTTTGGAAATGATGCAACGATCGGATTTGCTGCAAGTCAGGGCAACTTTGAATTGAATGTGTATAAGCCAGTAATAGTTTATAATTTCTTGCAAAGTGTGAGGTTGCTTTCAGATGCTATTCTTTCGTTTACTAATAATTGTCTCCTAGGTTTAGAAGCTAATCATGCAGTCATTGAAAAGCATGTAGAAAATTCTTTGATGCTCGTAACAGCATTAAACCCACACATCGGGTATGAAAAGGCAGCTGAAATTGCCAAACATGCCTTTCAAAATCATGTCACTCTCAAAGAAGCCGCTTTAACATTGGGGTATGTAACAGAAGAACAATATAACGAGTTAATTCAACCAATCAATATGGTTAACCTAGCAGATCAAGGAGAGTAGCGTGTCTCAGTTTTTTAAACGAACTCATTTCAGCAAGGTTGTTTTCGCAAAAATCGTGACTTTTTAAAATTGTTTAGTATCTATCCTATAGCTTTGTACGAGTATCATTTCGTCTTTTTCTATGGAAATACACAGTGAATGGACGATTCCATCAAATTTTACATGATTTAGCCAAAATGTATACGAAAAACTCGATGGCAGCGCTCACGTCACGCTGCCACCGCCGATCATGAAGAAAAGTAGTTTCAACCCCAATAATGGTATAAACCCGGTATGTTTGGGGCAAACTTACTAATTTGGCGATGCCTAAATATTCCTTTTTTCATACAAAGAGCCTTTTCTTAACGCTAGAAAAATACTTTAGTTCATTTTCTCAAGTCCTTACAAAACTGTATATCTTATTTGCTAAGAACTGTCTAGTAGTCCTCTTCTTTTTAAGGAGCCGCTTTATTTATAAATTGTTGCAATGCTTTGTAAAAATGCTTAGGAAGAGCCTTTCTGTCAAAATCACTATTGAAATGATGATCCTAAGTCAATCCACAACGAGATGGTCAGGCTGTTGATAAAAATAACAACCTTTGAAAAACTGGCATTTAGAATGAAATTTTATTGATAAATAACACTCGTTGTAACAGATGAAATCAATTATAAAGCCCCTGCTTACTAGCAGGGGCTAAGCCATATCATATTAAGTTGTACGATTATTGTTGATATCCGCCGCCGATTTGTTGTTCAGCCATTTGTACTAAGCGTTTTGTAATTTCTCCACCGACAGAACCATTAGCACGAGCTGTTGAATCAGCACCAAGCTGTACACCGAATTCAGATGCAATTTCATACTTCATTTGATCAATTGCTGCTTGTGCTCCTGGAGCCACTAATTTGTTTGAAGAACTATTTGTTGGTTGTTGCATGTTTTGTCATCTCCTTGATGTCATTTTAATGGTTGGGTTAGCCGGGTTTGCACCAGCGCGCTTGGATGCGATCATCTAATTATGATGTAACCCAATGTTGTGTGGAAGTTGTTTTGCTGTTGTTAATCTCTATTATGGTTAGTTCCAAAGAGAATATGCAAAACAAGTAAGAGGTAATATATTCCTGTATTTCGTTCAAGCGAATATAGAAGTCTTCTCAGCAAAAAATCAGATGCAGGAGAACATGAAGTTGAAGAGGAGAAGTTCGAGAACGAATAGCTTCAGTCCCTAGGGGTACTTTGTGTGGAAAACGGAATACTTAGTCATCACAAAATTATTTAAATTATCTTTAATAAAGGTTGTTTTCGCAAAGTTTTTTGTCTTTCAAATCAGTCTTGAAACATTGGCATAGCTTTGTTCCGGGGCATCCATTCGTCTATTTTTAATGGAAATCAACAGCAAAATTAATAGCTACAATGTATCCTAACAGAGACATAATTAATTAGTCATTACCCATTATCGGACTAAATTAGCTTTTCTTAGTAGCAATGAGATCGCCGTCAAGAAGTTTTCTTAATTTTTATTGCTATTGAACTAAACACTAAAACGAAATTCCTTCGGTGGATGATGGCTTTGTTCAAGTAGACGAAAGGATATCTTTGATCCTATCATTGTAACGGGGGGTAATACTATTATGAAAAAGCCTCTATTGAAAAGATTTTGTGTCTATCTCTCGGCTCCTAGTCCTTTGCCTGACAAATAAGAGCTTGATCAATTTTTGAAAATTTAAGCTTTACGAAGAAGGAAGAATCCTACATAATTTTACGGCTGTACAGAAATGATAAAGAGAAGAACTAAACAAAGAATTGTTGGTGATGAAAATGAATATTTGTCCACTTTGCAATGGAATTAGTCAACCTACAATAGGATGTTCAGTCTGTGGAGAAGGTATGCATAATAATGGAAGAATGTCTGATTTTTATGACGACTATAGTGCTTATATGGATATGGAAACTATGAAGGTAGTCGATGAAAAGAATGAAAATGAAGAGTGTGTTCATGTTTTTACTTGTTTAAATTGTTCACAGTCGATTTTAAGATGTATCTCATTAACAGAAACATAAAAATCCCTGGTACTGAGACCAGGGGTTTTATCTTTAAGCACTATCGAATGCGGAGTTCGGAATCAGTGTCAAAGAAGTGACATTTGTTCATGTCAAATGCTAAGTCTACTGTTTCTCCAGCTTGGATTATTGTACGAGAGTCGACACGGGCAACAAATTCTTGACCGCCAAGAGCAGAATAAAGCATCATTTCAGCCCCTGTAAGCTCAGCTACCTCGATTTTTGTTGAAATCGTTGATCCACGAGAAGAGTCAATAAATACAGGCTCATCGTGCATATCTTCAGGACGTACACCTAGAATGATTTCTTTGCCAACGTAACCTTGTTCACGAAGGACTTTCATTTTACCTTCTGGAATTTCAATAGATTTATTATCTATTTTGAAAATGCCTTCTTCTAATTTTCCACTAAAGAAGTTCATAGCTGGTGACCCAATAAATCCTCCAACAAATACGTTATCTGGTTTATCGTATACTTCTTTTGGTGATCCTACTTGTTGAATTACGCCATCTTTCATAATTACGATACGAGTGGCCATCGTCATAGCTTCTGTTTGGTCATGTGTTACGTAAATCGTAGTGGTTTGAAGACGTTGGTGTAATTTAGCAATTTCAGCACGCATTTGAACACGTAGTTTTGCATCTAAGTTAGACAAAGGCTCATCCATTAGGAATACTTTAGCATCACGAACGATTGCTCGTCCTAGTGCTACACGCTGACGTTGTCCACCAGATAGTGCTTTTGGTTTACGATCGAGAAGTGGTTCTAAACCAAGAATTTTTGCAGCTTCTTTTACACGTCGTTCAATCTCAGCTTTATCAAATTTACGAAGCTTCAAGCCAAAAGCCATATTGTCATATACACTCATATGCGGATACAAAGCATAGTTTTGGAATACCATAGCGATATCACGATCTTTTGGAGCTGTATCGTTCACGCGTTTGTCACCAATATAGAAATCCCCTTGTGATATTTCTTCAAGTCCTGCGATCATTCGTAAAGTTGTGGACTTACCGCAACCTGATGGTCCTACGAATACGATAAATTCTTTATCCTTGATGTGTAGGTTGAAATCAGTGACTGCTGTTACTTCATTGTCATAAATCTTGTAAATGTTCTCTAACTTTAATTCTGCCATTTTGGTGAGTCCTCCTTGGAATGCAATCGTTTTCATCTGAGTTAATTGTAACGAAAGCACTTTCATTTTCCAATAGACAAGGTGCACAAAAAGAACTAGTCTTCTTTGTGCACCTTGTTCGTCTGGAGCTGCAGCTCATAGTCGATGCAAGCAAGATACGCTGTGAGGGAGCCTTTAAAACTCCTTAAATCAATCTGTGTTTTTTCTATGAACTTATCAATTCGATATTGTAAACTATTTCGGTGCATATAGAGCTGTTTAGCCGTCAAGCTGACATTAGATTGATTTTCTAAGAAATGTTTAATAGTCGTTAGTAATTCGGGTTCATCCAAAAATATTTGTTGAACAGATGAGAATACGGCTTCCTTTTGTGAAGGAGAGAGCTGTTTAATCAAATAAATTGGAAAAATTTCTTCAAAGGTCAGCACTTTGTTCCTTGGCATGAGAGTAAGGGCAAATGAAAAGAGGCTTTGTTCTTTCCACATCTCTTGAGGAAGTGTTGCATCCACCTTATGTATTTTCCCGTAAAAAAAAGAAATCCCAGTCAGAAAATCACTTTCTAATATTTGAACAGAGGAGGATAAATCTTCTAATGTAATCATAAAATTTGATTTTTTTTCAATAATAAGTCCGAAACCTTGTTCATGGAAAATAACGGTTGTCTCTCCTGAAAAAATATGAGAAAGAGCTTCGATAAATAATTCCCCATCAATAAAGGAAGATAAATGAAAATGAATCAAGCGGTATTCTTCTCCGTTTGAAAGGGGTTGTTGAGAGTAATCGTAGTCAAATAGAAATTGATGCCATTGTGATTGAAGAGGACTATAAGTTAAGAATGAAGACGGAGTAACAGGCTCTAAAAACAACGATAATATTTCTTCCTCATTGGTAGTTAATTCTTCTTTAGGGAGACCAATAAATTGCTTTTGACTTGCCGTTGTAAACCAGCTAAAATGCTTCAGTTCTCTCCCAGGAATCGTTCTCTGAAGAATGGCATTTGGGTATTTTTCTTTTAGTTTGTTAAACATAATAACCCCTCTTTACTGTGAAGTTACTATTATTGTATAGAATATGGTGAAGTTTTCAAAGGATAGCAATTGCTTTTTTTGTGGAGTTTTTATACACTATGGGGTAATAGACTGAAATTGAGGTGTCTACAAGTGGATTATAATCAAGATGTGAAAAATCGATTACGCCGATTAGAAGGACAGGTAAGGGGCGTCTTGCGGATGATGGAAGAAGAGAAGCACTGTAAAGATGTGGTAACACAGCTTTCAGCAATTCGTTCTGCAGTAGATCGTTCGATTGGATTAATTGTAGCTAAAAATTTAGAAAGTTGTATTTTAGAGGCAAACGAGTCAGGACAAAATGCCGAGGAAGCTATTCAAGAAGCGGTGAAAATGTTAGTCAAGAGTCGTTAAGAAAAACTCTTGGCTAACATTATTGCTAGTTATTTTAATTCTTGGTGGAATACTTTATTCTGGTATGGATTTCGTGAAAAATAGAAGTAAGGACACTCCAATACTAATACTTTTAACGGGATTTATACTGCTTTTAAGAGCAATAATCTTTGCGAAAACAGACTTAAAAACAATAAGAGTGGGAAACCCCACTCTTATTTGTATTCCTCTGGAGGTGATTCCGGTGTAAAAATATCTACCGACTCTTCCAAAGTGGATTTGTTCACGCCCATATGAACCGATCCCCCTGACATTCCTTCATTGATAAACCGATCCACATCTAAATAAGCTTTTTCTTTTCCTTCATAATTTGTATCAGGGAGAAATTGAGGTTTTTTTTCGTTCTTCTTCATTTCATCTACCTCCTTTATTCATAGTCTGACTGAATAGAGGTAGTCTCATGCAAAAAGTTTTATTCGTAGACGTGGAAAAGCATAAGATCATGAATATATTGTTTCACTTTTTGTTCATCATCCTTCGGGGGCGAGGGAGAAGTCCATTCAATCGTCCCGTCCTTAAGATAATTTCCGGAGTGTTTCATCCCTTTGAAATAAAAGGAAATGTCCCATCCTGGAAGCTGATTGTTTTGATAAAGAGATTTATATTGAAAATGCTGAATCATCTTGCATCACCTCCATTTCCATTGTAACCTCTCTCAATGGAAATGAAAAATAGAAATTCCATTCGAATATTGCAACTGATATTTAGGTGTTAAGAGCGCTACCAATAGAATGATGTAAAACAATGTAAAAAATAGCGCCTATCTTTGAGGATGAGAAATTCATCTTAAATGGAAAGAAAAATGTCTAGCAGGGAACGAATGCGATCTTTTTCGATAACTTCTTCATCAAACTTCATCGGTTTGCTATTGACTTCAAATAGATAGAGGTTTCCATCAGTTCCCAACCCAAGATCCATTGAAAATTCCCCCATCCAGCCGAATTCATTTGTTAAGCAATGGCCACAATGTGTAACGATTTTTTGAATAAACTCTTCGTTAATACGATTTTTTATTCTTTCATATGAGACGACACTACCCCCACTGGTCACATGAGTGATGTAGTTTCTTTTTCCAGCTACACGGACGCCGATCCCGGTCACTTTATATGATTCTTTTTGACGGTGACACATTACACGCAAATCATATTTTCTTCCTTGATAGGAATCCGTCATAATCTGTTCTTGAACAATGTAATCTTTTTTCCATTCAGGATGATCATTCCAAAGATCAGAAACAGAAGCGTATTTTTTTTCTTTGCTGATACTCTGATAAAAAAGACTCCCGTCCTCTTTGCGTTCAATGAAAGCCAACCCTTTTCCTCGAGAAGACGCAACATGCTTTATATAAACCTTAGAGTGAGTTAAAAGAAAATGAGCGATTGTTTCTTCAGAATGAATGGAGTCAGTGTTCGGAAGAATAGTAGTTAGTATATCGTTTTTTTGAAAAGCTCTATACAACGCCCATTTGTTCATAAAGCAAGGGTTGAAAAAGGGAATGTGATTTTCAGTAAAAAAGGAAGTTTGGGTCAAAAAGTCATCTGATTGCTCTTCTTTTCGAAGCGGAATGCGATTATACACCATTGATGGAAGAGGGAAGAGAGCTTCGTGCCAACAATCATTTTCGGGATGATACACACAACCTTTTATTTCTCTTTGTTCGATATCTTGAAGGGAAAAAATAAAGCTCAGGCCTCCATGATCAAGTAGCTCTGTTTGAATTTGTTTAAATAGACGACTGTTTCCAAAAAGTTTTCCTTCCTTTGTTCTAGAAGTAAGAATGCCGACTAATGGAATAGCAGATTTGTTCAATAATGTAACTGGAAGAGAAATCATACTCGGGGAACCATGGGAGAGTAAGTAACTTGCTCCAAAAGGTATAATGCTATTCTCATCAGTTTGATGAAACCAGATTTGCTTCTTTGAATCATAATGTAAAGTCATACGGACGACTCCTTTGGCTGTTTAATCGCCTGTTCTGTTAAAAAAATTCCAAAGGAAAGTGCCAGTTTTCTGGTCAAAAATTCAAAATGCTTTAAATCTGGATGAAGAAAAATAGAGCGTCCTGGCTTTGAATTTGCTTCAAACATCCATATTTCCCCATTCTTATCGATGCCTAAATCAAAGCCAATTTCTCCAATAATACCTTCAACGTTTTTTTCAATGCTATGAGCGAGAGCTAATGCGGCCTCTTTTAGTTGTAACTCATAGATTTGTTGCTCTTCTTGCGAAAAAAGCTGAGCTAAGCTTTTTACTACACCTCCGCTGTGTACATGTGTTGTAACACTTCCACTCCCCGCAATTTTAGCTGCGTACGCACTTACCTCCCATCTTCCATCTTGATTTTTATTCGTGTGTACCCGAAAGTCAATGGGTAAATTCTCTACTCGGAGAAGTGAAATTCCTTGTTGAATGATAAACCTTTCAGGACTTTTAGTACGCAAAACCTTATCATAGAGTTGTTCAAATGAAGAGCACTTGATTAATTTATTTTCATCTTTTTCACGAAAACGACAATAGTAATAATTTTTGTTGCGGTCGTACAAAATTTGATGAATACCTAGCCCAAGGCTCCCGTTTTTCGGTTTTAAATAAATGCTCTTATACTGACTTAGCATTTTTTCTGCTTGTGAAAAGGAAATAAATGGTTGGGTTTCAGGGAGGTATCGAATGACATCATCATCTGAAATTAGACGATCAAAAATTTCTAGCTTATTAAAAAAAC
Source organism: Bacillus sp. 2205SS5-2 (assembly GCF_037024155.1). Lineage (NCBI taxonomy): Bacteria > Bacillati > Bacillota > Bacilli > Caryophanales > Bacillaceae > Bacillus > Bacillus spongicola. The sequence goes on along the minus strand of NZ_JAYKTS010000024.1, from coordinate 37,625 downwards.
CAGGGTTATACCAAGGAATAACATGCTCATCTTGTAATCGTTCCTTGATAATTTGAGATGCCTTCCTTTTTTCACTTTGTCTATTCGGTAGCCGATCATACACAACATGAGGAAATGGTACTTCAGAATTTATCCATTTCCCCCCTGCAAAAAAGAGACCATTGATTAGTTGGTTTTCCCAATGTAAATCTTGTTCTCCGAAGATAAAAGGGACTACTCCTAGAGTCTCTTGAATGCTTAAAAGCTTTTGAAAAAAGTCAGAACGTTCGCCAATCGGCTTTGATGGAAAAGAAGAAAAACCCGAGGTGAAAATTCCGATCAATGGACCGAGGGAAAACGTTTGTTGATGAAAGAAAACATATAATTGTTGAATAAAATCTGGAATCCCCAACTGCTCTGCTAGGGAAGTGGTGATTATGATTTCATCTTTTTTATCTGGATGTGGAAGGCATGTGGTATAAATTCTTTTCGACCCAAACGAAACAGCCAGTAGTTCAGAGTTAGGTTGGAAGGAAACAGGATAGTAACAAACAGGTGTATCTTCCTTCCTCATTATAAGAGGATAGGGTTTTCTCAATGCTATCACCTCCTATATTAGGGGAGAACGATCTACCCAATTCCTTTCAAGATGTTTACTATATCGTAATAACGAGACGGATATGTCATCTGATTTATCAGGATAAAGTTTTTCAATTAGAGTTCTTCCAGGTTTTGAATTAATGTCACATATCCAGATAGAACTATCTTCACCAATAAGGATATCTAAGCCTACCTCGAATAGGGGAGCAAAGGTTTCTTCAAGAGTAGATGGTAATTTAGCTATCACCTCTCTAATCTCGCTCATGATAAAATCCCAAAGAAGATGTTTCTGCTTCTGTTTCCAATCTTTGATTGATACTAACTCAGCTCCTGCGTGAAGATTCGTTAATAGGGAGCCTTCTTTTCCGCAACGAATTCCTGCCCCGCGACTTATCCACTTTCCCTTTTCCTCTTTTTGGAGAAAAATGCGAATGTCAAAAGGTTCATTATTTTTTGAGAGGCTTTGTATTTTCTTTTGAACAATAAAATCATGCTTCTTTAGAAGATTGTTTATCCATTTTGTAAAAGAAGGAAGTGGCAATGTCCGCTGAGAGGATTTCATATCTCTTGTGTAAATTATGGTAATATTTTGAGTATCAAGTGTTAGACCATATACGCCATGTCCTCCTGCTCCATCAACGGGTTTTAATACAGAAAGAGGATGAATCTGTAAAAAGGAAATCACTTCATCGGCAGTGGTAACCCTTTCTGTCGGAATTAAGTAAGGAGCAATTACGGGATTTTTCTGCAGGGCTTGTTGTGTTTTCCACTTATCAGGAAGTCCGTAGCCGATAAATACCGTATCCTGTCTTTGTTTCAACCACTGGACAATCCGTTTTGCTTGTTGTGAATTTTGGTTTAGGGCATAAATACAGCGATCGTAGATAAGGTTAGGAATTGGAAATTTTTTTTCGTGCCAACTATCTTCTATTGGAGCATATTCATATCCTGTCACTTTTTCTGAATAGGGATCAATGGACAAAGGGGAAAAAACAAAAAGAGTTACCTCTTCCTCTAGGCAGTGTTTCTTAATTTGATTAATAGAAAGAGGAATTGGTAACGGGTTCAACGTCATAATTCCAAGTTTAGTCATTTTTATCATTCCTTTCTAACCATACAGATTCAATATAATGATAGAGTCCCTTCACTGAAGGACGAGTAAATCCTTCTCGAGCAAAGTTTTTGGACGGTTTGCTGTTTACTTCGATTAACCATATTTTTTCGTTTTCGTCTATTCCTAAATCAATTCCAAGTTCACCTAGGCGAATATTTAGCTCATTCGTTAACGATTCAGCAATTTGGAAAGAAAGTGTCTGCATCTCCTTCCAAAGTTGATGAGATTTTAGTGAACCAAACTGTCTGTGTAGAAAAGAGTACGCCCTTTCCATTTCTCCTCCTTGCGCTAAATTAGTAACAATAGCGTTTTGTTTTGAGAGACGAACAACGCTTGATATTACATGCCAAGACTTGTGTTGGTCTGGCATGAGTATCAGACGAAAATCAAACAGTTTTTCCTCTATTCGGTGAAGATGTAGGGTTTGTTGAATAAGGAAACGGGAAGAGGTGAGTAACGGCGTTAGTGCTTGAATCAACTCACTAGATTGAGAAAAAAATATTTCGTGCTCTTTTTCAGTATGAAATAAAATGTACTGTTCCTTCTGTGATTGAATTCGGAAAATGTTTCGTCCTTGACTACCGTCGATGGGCTTAATAAAAATATCACCATAGTGATCAAGAAGTGAAAGAACTTGATTACTCTCCTTATATAGGATCGTATCAGGAAGATGTTTTGAAATTAGTTTATCAGTGTTTAAAGCTTCGTGAACCTCCCATTTTGTCAGAAACCTTTCGTTAAATATCCAAATGTTATGTGAGTCACACCAAGTGATAAAGTGTTTAAAAGCAGGAGTTCTTTCATTTTTCCTAGAGTGAACCCGGTTGTAGATGACATCGGGTATGGGAAAAAGAGATTCCTCCCATTTTTTTACTTGGTTTGAATAGTAATATCCCTTCACTAGTCCTTTTTCTATCTTTGAAAAGTCGGAAATGTAAACAAATCCTCCCTTTTCTTCAATTAACTCATGAAATTCCACGAGAAAATGTTCAAGGGAGTGAAAATAAGGAGAATGAATTGATTTTGGAATTCCGGTTAAGACGACAACAAGTGGACCGAGAGTTAGCCTCAAAGGGGAGCTACTAAAGGTTAACTGATACGTTTTGTGCTGTTCAGGAAGATGGAGTTCATCCCAACAGACTGAAGAAAGGTGTATTTCATGCTTCTCAACATCTGTTGACACCCCCACTTTAAGCTGGGAACTTTTTTTTCCGAAAAAGAGCTCAACTTCTTCCCCCTCAGATAGACGATTTGCTTCAAGAAGCGACGGATGAAGCAGGAGGCTGCATCGTTCTAACTGTTTTTTTGTTATAAAAACACGTGAATTCATCTTGAGATTCCCCATTTGCTTAACCCGTCTGTTAAAATTATAATGTGTGAATGGGCTATAGTTGATAGTCCATATTATGTGATATTCATTGAAGTTGTGTTTGAAGCAAAAGGAAAGGTTGAGGAAATCGTGCAAGAAATAATAATGATTCTTTTTATGGTAGTCATAGGAGCTGTAATTGGTGGTTTTACAAATTCATTAGCAATAAAGATGCTATTCCGTCCTTATATTCCAATATATTTGGGTAGATGGAGACTCCCTTTTACGCCGGGACTCATACCGAAACGTCGAGGTGAACTAGCTGACCAGTTAGGGAATATGGTTGTAGACCACTTATTGACACCTGAGAGTATCCAAAAAAGAATTATGGATGATGTTTTCACCAACGAGCTTATTCAGTGGACGAAAGATGAGTTCAGGGAACTTCAATTTTCCTCTTTGACGTTAGCTGAATTACTCCGAAAGCTGGAAATAGAAGAGCCAGGTTCAAAGGTCGAAACGTTCACAAAGAACTGGCTAGCCGGTAAGTATCAAAATTTTAAACGGGATTATCATGATACCCCAATTCTTAAAACGCTCCCGTCCAATATTGAAGATCAGATTGAAAACAAACTTCCATATTTTGCGGATCTAATTGCTGATAAAGGTATTCAATATTTTTCATCTGATGAAGGAAAAGAGAAAATCAAAGTAATGATGGATGACTTCTTAGCGGAAAGAGGCATGCTAGGTGGTATGCTCCAAATGTTTTTGGGTAACACATCTATTGTAGATAAAGTACAGCCTGAGCTTATTAAATTCCTTCAACATGAGGGTACAAAACAATTACTTATTCGCCTTATCACAACGGAGTGGAATAAAGTAAGTGAGACAACATGGAGCTTCGTTTTTGAGAAAGTAGAAGACGATACCATTGTAAACACAGGCGCAGAATATATGAAAAAAGCTGTCGAGGTTAACGAGCTCTTATCAACAACTTTAGGTGAACTATTTACCAAAGTGGATAGTAAATTTATAGAAAAACTTATTCCAAAAGTTATTTCAGCAGGGATGGAAAAGCTATCGGAGCGGTTGCCTCAACTACTTAAAAAATTAAAAGTGCAAGAACTTGTGAAGGAGCAAGTAGATTCTTTCTCGACCAAAAGGTTAGAACAAATGGTATTAGATATTTCCCGAAATGAATTAAAGATGATTACTTATTTAGGAGCACTCTTGGGAGGGGTCATTGGTTTAATTCAAGGATTTGTCGTTCTTTTTGTTCCGTATTAACTATTTATGGAGAAGGCGACTATTTTCTCCGGCACGAAGTTTTACTGTTAGGCTGTTTTATCTTGAGAATTAAAAACTCATTTTATATTTCCTTTCGATTAGGAATAGAACTATCCCCCAAAAAATTTTAACTAAGCATAATCAATAAAATTTTAGAAACGAGTTACTTTAAGCGTTAAAAGAGAGGTATGTTCTTTCATTCCTACTCATAGTTTGTTATAGTGAATAAAGATTTACTGGGAGTATTCAGGGGAAGAAGACATTTATGGCTTCGATTAACTCTGTTTTGTAAATGTACCGTTCTTTTGTAAAGTACTGAGGCAAAGATAAGAAACTCACAGCGTTAGTAAAAATTGAGGAGGGATTAATAATGGCAGTAAATTTACATGACCATGCGAATGAATTAGAAAAAGCACTAAGACAAAGTGATGAATATGCATATTTAATGAAGATGTATGCAGAAGTAAATGCGGATGAAACAGCACAAAAGATGTTTGAAACTTTCCGTGATATTCAAATGAAACTTCAGCAAAAACAAATGGCAGGCGAAGAAATTTCACAAGAAGAAGTAGAACATGCGCAAAAATACGCCGCTCTTGTGCAACAACAGGAAAAAATCGCTAAACTTATGGAAGCGGAACAACGCATGAGTATGCTAATCAATGACTTAAACCGAATCATCATGAAACCACTTGAAGAACTTTATGGTTCTATGCAGTAAATTAGAAAAGTTGACATGGAAATCATGTCAACTTTTTTGTATCCCCAATTATTTGTGCAATTTTCACACCGGATCTTTCCACTAGGCTGTTTCCACAGCTAGATATAGTCCGTAAAAAATAGAAGCGATTTTTATTAAATTTGGACTTCTTTTCAAGGTTAGACGATGGAATATCTTGCTATACTATCCTCTGCTCTACAAACACTCCTTCAAAAAATACCTTGAACGCTTGTAAATATATAAAGGCTGTATTCTCAAGGATTGTTTCTTTTCGCTTTAGTCTGTTCACCACGATAAACAAGGGTTTACGGCCTCTTTTTGTATCTTTAAACATGTATTTACTAGGCTGTTTTCGCACCAGTCTATAAACGGTGATATAGCTTTGTTTCGGGCATCAATTCGTCTATTTTTAATGGAAATCAACAGTGAAGGGGCAATTTAATCAAAAATCAGATGAAATAGCCACAATGTATATGAAAAGAGCCATTTATTATTGAAAGTAATTGAAGATTTCTATTTTTTCATTCAATAGCAACATACTATACAAATAGATCCTAATTAAAAATGAGTAAAGGCAATGCTTCAATTAACATCACTTTTCGCTGAGAAAACTCAAGTAATGTATTTTGTTTTATCATAATGTACATACAGAAAAATAGACAAAAAGAAACATGGAATAGTGACAACTGCCATTCCTAAAAATGCACTCCCGGGTGATATTGCATAAAGATGTCCCCCTAAAAAAGATAATAATCCTGTGCTAAGCCCCATTCCAATAGAGGCGTAAATTCCTTGTGCAGAAGAAATTAACTTTGGGTCCATTTTTTCAGAAATGAAGCGGATAAATGCATAGTGAGCAACACCAAATGTCACAGCGTGTAGCACTTGTGAACAAATAAAAATTAAAGTGTCAGGATAGGCATAGACCAATGTCCACCGTAAGATTGCTCCAGTCGAAGCTAAAAGTAGCAGCAATGAAATGGGTACTTTTAGAAAAAACGCATCACTTTTAGAAAAAAAGACAATTTCGGCTAGTACCGCAAGATTTAAGATAATCCCTATCGCAATTCCACTGACATGGAGTTCTTGTAAATAGAGAACTCCATAATTGTAATACGAGGCATGTGAACCTTGAATCAAAATACAGACTAAGAGAACTAGCATAAACTCTTTTGAAAAAAATAAGTCTCTATAAGAAAAATCCGCTCTCGATTCATTCTTTTGAATTGTCGAAGGTGCTGGGAGAAAAGTGCCGATCATCATCAAAACACAGCCTGTTAACATAACAAAATAAATACTACTTTCTGTGAAAAATGAAATCATTGCTCCTGTTACAAGAAGAGCAAGAGTATAGCCTACTGATCCCCACAAACGACTTTTTCCGTAAGAAATTCCATCCTTTTTCATCAATAGTGAAGCTGCACTTTCTGTCAATGGCATCATCATCGGGTAAAAAAAACTAAAAAGAAATATGATGACTAACATATTGAAAAATCCATTGAATGGCCAAAAGAACACAAAAAACAACAAAGTTATAATACTAAGTCCACGAGCAAGGTGAAGTAATGATTGTTTTTGACTTAAATAAGGAAATGCAAAAAATGTAGAAATGGAACGTACAATAAAGCTAATCGCAATCAGTGTTGAGGCGTCATATACCGAAAACTGCTTGCCCGCTACGAGCCAAGCGGTCCAGTACGGAACGAATACACCCCATGTAAAGAAGAAAGAAAAGAACTGAATTGAGAGCCATGATTGTTTTTTCAAGATTATTCACCCTTCATATGAATGTATGCATGTCCATAACAGTATATAGAAAAAAGATAAAATTGAGAATCAGTGTTTTCATTCTTCATTGTTCTAACTCCTCCTTACAGGACATACAAGTATACAAAGTGCATGCATCTCTAGAAGGAGGAACAACTATGATCTATCGCCTATTGGCTATTAATATTGATGATACGTTAATTCAACCAAATGGGAAAATAAGCAAGGAAACAAAAGAAGCTATACAGTATGTACAAGAAAAAGGAATTTATGTCACCCTTGTTACTAGTAGGAGCTTTCCGGCAGCTAAAAAGGTAGCGAAAGCATTAAAAATCAAAGGTGACCTTATTACCCATCAAGGAGCTTATATTAGCTCAGAAATGGGAAAACCAATATACATGAAGAAACTTGAAGATAACATCACCTTTGATATTGCTCAGTTCCTTTCCACATTTTCTTGTCAAATTCGATTAGCAGATGAAAATAATGCGATCATGAATAAGGCAAAACTCCCCGAAAGTTTGTTAGGGAAAAAAGTGTGGGAACGAGATTCTCGATTTATATCTACAAATCAATACGTTGATTCGATTTCTGAATACTTAATGGATAATAAATTCAACCCAACAAAAATTGATGTTGTCTTTGAACATCAAAGAGACGCCATTAAAGTTATGAAAATGCTAAAAGGGATGTACGATGAAATTGATATGTTTGTCAATGATACCTGTCGCTTAGAGATTGTTGCTAACGGTGTGTCAAAACTAAAGGGGCTCATGCTTTTGAGTGAAAAATTAAACATTCCTCGATATCAAGTTGTTATGATCGGGGTTGGAGATTGTGATCTTCCACTTATCGAATGGGCTGGTCAAGGGGTAGCGATGGGAAATGCCTCCTATAAAGTGAAGAAAAAAGCTGATTGGATCACCAGGTCAAATCGAGATAATGGCGTTGCTTATATGATAAAAGAATGTTTTAGGAAACAACAAACCTTAGAGTTTTTAAAGCGAATGAACCTTATAGATTGAGTGGTAAAGACAGAGTTTGCATACTCTGTCTTTTGTTTTGTTGTTTTTTGATGTTGTTATTATTTTTTTATCAAAAAATGTATAGGTTAGGGGGATACTATTATGAAAACTAACCTAGAAAAAACACTTATTCATTTCTCTTATAAGTTAGTGAAACAATTATGTTAAAAACAATGGGATCGATATTGCTTTTATATTTAGTGCTCTTATCGTATACATTGTTGCTATTTCATGTAATTTTTGATCCAATCTTTTATTTTGTTGTTTATATTCATCAAAAATAGACGAAAAGTTGCCCGGTGCAAAGTAATCTAACAGTTTATTGACTGGTTTGAAAAGTAACAATTTTTTTGAAAATAGCCTTATTTATAGTGAATTATTATTGTCAATTACTGAATGATTGACCATCTGTCTCTGTTTTTGTACACTTTAGAAAGATTTCTATAATTGAAAGGTGATTAGGTTGAATATAAATATAATAGGTACTAAAGATGAAAGACTTCATAGACCACTCCATCATATTGCCAACCTCTTCTTTGAAGAGTGTACAGTGAAAATTGGTAATCGACCGGATGCTGAGCTCACGGTAGAAATTCAGCTGGCAGTCGAAGAGAGAATTTCTGTGACTGCAATATTAACAGAACAAAAATCAGAGGCTACACATGCAGCTTCCTATGAGGTTGAATTTGACTCCTTTTTATCTGAGAAGGAACTGTTTAAAAAGGTGAAAATGGCGGTCTCTCATGTCTACGTAACGGTTTTACAAGAGGTGACGGGTATTTACCAGAAGTGGGGTGCTTTAACAGGCATTCGTCCTACCAAGCTTCTTCACAACCGGGTAAGAGCGGGAGTACCAAAAGAAAAATCTCATGCAGAGTTAAAAGAGCAATATTTAATAACGAATGAAAAAATCGAGTTAATGCAACGAATCGTGGATCGACAATTAGAAGTTGTTCCCGATTTATATCAACTTCAAAATGAAGTGAGTATCTATATAGGAATTCCGTTTTGCCCTACAAAATGTGCGTATTGTACATTTCCTGCTTATGCTATTCAGGGGAAACAAGGGAAGGTAGATTCCTTTTTAGTGGGTCTGCATTATGAAATTCGTGAAATGGGCAAATGGATGAAGGAAAAAGGCATCAACATAACGACTGTATATTACGGAGGCGGGACTCCAACCTCCATTACAGCAGAAGAAATGGACATGCTGTATGAAGAAATGTACGATTCGTTCCCAGATGTGAAGAATATTCGCGAAATCACAGTCGAAGCAGGGCGACCAGATACAATTACATCTCAAAAGTTAGAAGTACTAAATAAATGGAATATTGACCGTATCTCAATTAATCCACAGTCATATAGTAATGAAACTCTGAAAGCGATTGGTCGACATCATTCGGTAGAAGAGACGATTGAAAAGTACCATCTTGCCCGTTCAATGGGGATGAATAATATTAATATGGATCTCATCATTGGTCTTCCAGGTGAAGGAATACCAGAGTTTCAACATACGCTAGCTGAAACCGAAAAATTAATGCCTGAATCTTTAACCGTCCATACCCTTTCATTTAAACGAGCGTCTGAGATGACGAAAAATAAAGAGAAATACAAGGTAGCTCAGCGAAAGGAAATTGAATCGATGATGACCTTAGCAGAGGACTGGACGAAGAATCATGATTACCATCCCTATTATTTATATCGTCAGAAAAATATTTTAGGAAACTTGGAGAATGTTGGCTATTCCTTAATCGGTCAGGAAAGCATCTATAATATTATGATTATGGAGGAACTTCAAACCATTATTGGAATCGGATGTGGAGCGGCATCAAAATTCATTGATCCAAAGACGGGAAAAATCACTCACTTTGCGAATCCGAAAGACCCTAAGTCGTATAATGAAGGGTTCAAAGAATATACAGAGAAAAAGATAGAAATATTGAATGAATTATTTTCTTAAATAATCATGCATAGTGTAGGGGACGCGCCTTTTAGGTGTTGTCCCCTACATTTATTCGTGTGAATATTCAAACAAAAAGAGAAATAGGATTTTAAACTAAGCGAAAAATCAAAATATGGAGTTGAGAATAAAAACTTTCTATTCACATGTTCAAGAAAGTTAAAGTGAAGAATTTTATTTACATGAGGCTCCAGATGAAACCGGAATGACATTTGAGGCGAAGATACTAAGGAAGTACATTGTTAGACGTAGCTAACCAGAAATAATATCGAGTGTAAATCAACAAAAACATATGAAGCAATTTTTTTAATTTATTATTTATTGTATTTTTAGAAAAATTTGTTTATTTAAAATGGAAATTACGTTACTCTTATATTATGGGAGGGGAATTATTTTGCAAACGAAAATGGATTATGATACTTTACACGTAACTCTTGAAGGGAAAACTGCGATCATAGAATTGAATCGTCCGAAATCATTGAATGCGATGAACATTCCATTATTAAGAGAACTTTTAAACTGTTTAACCGAATTAAAAAAGGACAAGAGCATTCAAATACTTATTTTGAAAGGAAAAGGAGGAGCCTTTTCATCGGGGGGAGATATTAAGGAAATGCTTGCTATGGCATCCGAGCAAGAATTTCATAGTATCATGGAAACCATCGGTAATATTGCGGTTACGCTCTATACAATGCCAAAGGTGACGATTGCCGGTATTCATGGTGCTGCAGCAGGTTTAGGCTTATCACTAGCATTAGCATGTGATTATCTTATCTGTGAAGAAGACAGCAAACTAGCGATGAACTTTATTGGCATTGGGTTGATTCCTGATGGTGGTGGACATTTCTTTATGGAGCAGCGCTTAGGTGTTGCCAAAGCAAAACAAATGATTTGGAAAGGGAAAGTCATAGGTGGTCAAGAAGCACTCCTCAAAGGAATGGTGGAAGAGGTGGTGGCTGCTGGGAAATTAGATGAGGCTGTTGAAAGCTATACTAAAAAATGTTTACATAGTCCTCTTCAAGCGATGATTAAAACAAAAAATATCCTTACAACCAATCATGCACCAAAATTAATAAAAATGTTAGAAATGGAAAAAGAAGGTCAATGGACAATGCGCCAAACAAAAGATCATCAAGAAGGAGTACAAGCTTTTATTGAAAAAAGAAAGCCAAAGTTTCAAGGAGAATAAAAAAAAGAGTCTTGGATATACCCAAGACTCTTTTTTAAACGCTTTCATTTAGACGTGAAATAATAGTAATTTTCCTTTTGGAGAAGTAAAACGGTGTGTTTTTTCAGCAAATCCTTTTTCTTCTACGAGAGCCGCCCCCAGCTGTTTAGCTTGAGAATCATCGGTAGCATTTACGTTTTCTTCTAAAATTTTTTCACCATTTTTTTCAAAAACAGTTAATTTATATACATTCATTAGTTTCTCTCCTTTCAAAATGAAAAATCTGATAGTTACTATTATTTTTGCATAATTTCCTCATTTTGAAAAGCACTTTTCGTAACCTTTGTTGTTCCTTGCGTGTAGAAAAAATAGGCAGTGAGTTTTTTTGAGTTATTTCACATTTTTTATTTAGAAATCAAAAATCTCTTCATTATTAATTTAACTTTGGTAAACTTATATAATAGTAAAGTGAAACCTTATTTTGAATAATATCGTAGAATGTAGAGGAAAGGGGCTGTAGTAAAGATGACATTAGCGATTAAAAATGTAACGAAGCGCTTCGGGAGTTTCACCGCGGTTGATAATCTTTCATTAGCTATTCCCGAAAGAGAAATCTTTGGATTTCTTGGCGCAAACGGAGCAGGTAAGACTACAACATTTCGAATGATTATCGGTTTACTTGATTCATCTGAAGGGGAGATTTTGTGGAAGGATTCCCTAATTAATTATGGTACAAGTTCACAAATTGGCTATTTACCTGAAGAACGCGGATTATATCCAAAAATAAAAGTAAAAGAGCAAATCATTTATTTAGCAAGGCTTCGTGGGATGGATAAAAAAGCTGCTGAAATAGAATTAATGTATTGGCTAAATCGCTTTAATGTGCCTGAAAATGCGGATAAAAAAGTAGAAGAGTTATCAAAAGGAAATCAGCAAAAGATTCAATTTATTGCTGCTATTATACATAAACCTAAATTACTAATTTTAGACGAGCCATTTAGTGGGTTAGATCCTGTCAATGTTGAACAGCTCAAAGAAGCGGTTATTGAGTTAAAGAACAACGGGACTACGATTGTCTTTGCTTCTCATCGAATGGAGCACGTGGAAGAACTTTGTGAGCATTTATGCATAATGCATCATGGAAAACCAATTGTACATGGAAATCTAAAAGAAATTAAGCGGTCATTCGGGAAAAAGAATGTTATAGTGCAAGCCGATTTTGATTTATCATTTTTAAAAGAGGTTCCTGGTGTAATAAAATTTCGCGAGAATGTACAAGGTGTCGTGTTACAGGTAGAAGCTGAAGCAATTGCACAAAAAATTCTATCGGAAATTACAGGAAAAGGATTTGTAACAAAGTTCGAACTGGAAGAGCCCTCATTAAATGATATTTTCATTGAAAAGGTGGGTGCTTCCTATGAATAATTTTCTTATTATGCTCTTGCAAACGTATTCGACAAAATTCAAATCCAAACAATTTCTAATTACGACATTACTTATAGCTGGAGCTATTTTTTTGCTTGTAAACTTTGAGAATATTATTTCAGCTTTGGACGATGAAGGGGAATCCCAAACTATTGCGGTGTTGGATAATACGAATGAATTATTTGATAGCTATCAAGCTCAAATAAGTGAAATGAATCAGGAGCTTATTTTAGAAAAATCCAGTGCGGACGAAGAATCGTTGGAAAAGAAAGTGGAAGCAGGAGACTACTCAGCATACCTAATTCTTTCTTATGATGAACAAAACCTCCCACAGGGAGTGTATAAGGCAATATCGGTAACGGACTCTTCTTTATCTGAGGAACTCCGAAGAGCATTACAGGTTACGCGTTCATCCATCGCTGCTCAAAAACTAGATCTTTCAGCTGAGAAATTGGCAGTTTTAAGTTCCATTGCTCCGTTCGAGAAAGTAGCTTTATCAGAGAGCGCGAAAACCGAAGAAGAATTAAATCAAGCACGTGGACTAGTGTATGTTCTCTTATTCTTTATTTATTTTGCGGTGATCATGTACGCCAATATGATTGCAGTAGATGTTGCAAATGAGAAATCATCACGTGTGATGGAAATCTTAATTTCAAGTGTATCACCTGTTCAACAAATGTTTGCAAAAATCTTAGGAATTGGTTTGTTAGGGTTAACACAAATGGCCGTTTGGTTAGGAGCAGGATATTTTGCCATTTCCGGTGCAAAAGGTGAATTGTCTGGTGGATTTTTCGAATTTATGGGTTTTGAAAATACTCCGCCACTTACAATATTTTATGCGGTTGTCTTTTTCTTACTAGGATATTTCTTATTTGCTACATTGGCAGCACTTCTTGGCTCTTTAGTAAGTCGAGTCGAGGATGTACAGCAAGTAGTTATGCCGATGACATTTATAATCATTATAGGGTTTTTGATTTCCATGGTTGGCTTGGGGGATCCTGAATCTCCATTTATTACGATTACATCGTTTATTCCAATTTTCACACCAATGGTTATGTTTCTTCGGGTAGGTATGCTAAATATCCCCGCCTGGGAAATATTGCTTAGCATTTCACTATTGGCTGGGACGATCTTTGCTTTTGCTATTTTTGGTGCGAGGGTGTATCGAGGTGGCGTATTGATGTACGGGAAATCAACCCCATTTAAAAATATTCGTAAAGCATTACAATTATCTAAAAAAGAGTAACTCTCTTGATTTCATTTCTCTGAACCGCTTGAATAAAACTATTCAAGCGGTTTTTTCTTAATTTTTTCTAGATTAAAATGAAGATTCTTTGCTAAATGAAATGAATTTCTGCCCTTATTTAGGCTATAATGGAAGAAAGAGAGAACGTGCATTCGTATCATTAGGAGGTTTAGTAAGTGCCCACTATACAATTTATTCACACAGCAGATTTGCATTTAGATAGTCCATTTACCGGATTGAAATCTCTCCCAAAAGAGATTTTCAATAAACTATGTAATAGTACATTTCTCTCGTTCGAACGGATAGTAAAGGAAGCGATTCAACGGGAGGTTGATTTTTTACTCATCAGTGGAGATTTATATGATGGGGAGGACCGAAGCATAAAAGCACAGGCTCGTTTACAAAAACAATTTCGTCTATTGCAAGAAGCATCGATTCCAGTGTTTATTATTCATGGAAATCACGATCATTTGTCCGGCAACTGGCACGAACTATCCATGCCTGGCAACGTGCATATTTTTGGTGAACATGTTGAAGAATTGAAATTGGAAACAAAACAACATCAACAAGTTCATCTTTATGGATTTAGTTATCGTGAGAGGCATATTTATGATCGGAAAATCAAGGAATATCCGCTCATCAAAAATTCAGCAGATTTTCATATAGCGCTCCTGCATGGGAGCGAGGGGAGCTTATTAGGGAGCACTCATCAACCATATGCTCCCTTTACGCTCTCAGAGCTTGTTAACACAGGAATGGATTACTGGGCTCTTGGGCATATTCACAAAGCTCAGAAGCTCTCTTCAACACCGCTTATTCTCTATCCTGGCAATATACAGGGGCGTCATCGAAATGAGATAGGTGAAAAAGGTTGCTATCATGTGATACTTTCAAAAGACGAGACAAATCTTCAATTTGTACCAACTCAGGAAGTTGTTTGGGTACAAAAGAATGTTAATTTAGAAGAAGAAATTAGTTTTTCAGAATTCTATTCTATGCTTCAAAGAGTAAAAGAAGGTTATCGAGAGCTGTATACTGGTACATTACTTGAAATAAAAATTAATGGAAATTGTTCTTCAATGATTGCTAGTTCCATACACAATGGTGAATTACTTCAATCTTTACAAGATGGAGAAGATGTTGAAGAAAGATTTGTTTGGATTCATTCTCTATCGATTGAAACAGTGTCAAAAAGTGTACAGAACTCTCCAATATTATTAGAGTTACATGAAACAATGGAAGGATGGAGTGACAAAGACTGGGAAGAGGCAGTTGCCGATTTGTATACTCATCCACAAGCAAGTCGCTATCTTAATGATGATAATTTTAATAGCAAAAGTAAACTAAAAGAAAAGACAGCAATCTTATTAGAATCGACTATGAAAGCAAAGGACGAATAAGATGAGAATCAAAGGATTCCATATTTATGGGTACGGTAAAATTAATGATTTAGAAGTGAAGGATATCCAACAATTTCAATTGGTTTATGGCGAAAATGAAGCAGGTAAAAGCTCCATTCAACATTTTTTCCACAGTGTACTTTTTGGCTTTCCAACTAAGGTTCAGAATGAGCCAAGGTATGAACCTTTACATCATACCGCCTATGGAGGAAAAGTCATTTTTCAAAGTGATATTTATGGTGAAATAGTAATTGAACGCAAAAAAGGCAAAGCAACTGGGGACGTTTCGGTCTATTTAGAAAATGGAACTATTGGGGGAGAAAAAGAACTAGCTACTATCCTAAATGGAATTGAAAAGGAAACATTTCAAAATATCTTTTCATTTGATATTCACGGCCTACAAAATCTCTCTAGATTGTCCGATGAGGAAATCAGTCGTTATCTGTTTTCAGCAGCCGTAAATGGAACAGATGAGGTATTCCAACTAGAAAATCGTTGGGAAAAAGAAAAAAACCAACTTTATCGTAAAAGTGGGAAAAAACCTATTATTAACGTGCTTCTCAATGAGTTAAAGGAGCTTGAAAAGGAGTTGAAAATTGAAAAAAAGAAAAATGGTCAGTATCTTGAGCTAATAAAACGGAAAGCAGAAAGAGAGGCATCTTTCTCTGAATTAAAAGAAATGCAAAACCAGATGCTAAAAGAAAAGCAGGAACTATTGTCGTATCAAGAAAAACTACCCTTATATCAAGAAAGACAACAACTTCAAGAGAATCTAGCTCTATTGGAAAATGCGGTGAATTTCCCTATAGATGGACTTGAATTGTTAGAAAGATACCGTCAAACCGCTAAAACTATAGCCGTAAAGCTGCAACGGAATAGGGAAAAGGAAACCTCGCTACAGGAAGAAATGAGTCCTTATGAATCGCAAAGACATTTGCTTCCATATAAACAAGAGATCCACTCGTTCATACAGCAAGAAGAAAGCTTTCGAAAGCTGCAACAAGAGCTAGAGGCGGTACAAAGAGATTTAGTAGTCATTCATTCAAGTATCTCCCAACGTATTAATAAGCTGAACTTAAGGTTTGATGAAGATGAATTAGCCAAACTGGAGACGGGAATATTGGTTAAGCATGAAGTAAAACAATTACTTCAGGAGCATATTTCTCTCCAATCCTCCTATACTCATATTCAAGCTAGCTATCAAAGAGAGAGAGAAGGCTTACGGATGGCGGAGCAACAGTGCGCTTCAGTTGAAGCCTTAATGTTAGAAGAAAAAGAGTTCAATGAGCTGCTAGAGCAGTCTCATCAAGTGGAAAAAAGAAAAGAGATACAAAAAGAAAGAATGCTACTTTTGCAGCAAGAATCTGTTGTCACAACTCCACTTATCTGGATTTTATTGGTTAGTCTGGTGATATTTACTGGAATGACACTTGGCTTAATGTTGAATCAAACTATCATTACGATTGTTTTCCTAATTAGTGGTATAGCTTTATTTTCTGGCTATATTTATTCTCGTCAAAAAAACAACATAAATGTTTCAAAGGTGCAAAAACGTCTAGAACAGCTTGATCAACAAATTAGGGACTATCCAGAAAAAATGGATGAGAATCTCTTGCAAGAACAACGTCAGTTAAGAATGGAATGGAAACAAAAAATAATTCGTTCAGATGAGCAGCAATTTCGATTCAAGCAAGTGAAAAATACTCAGTCGGATTGGGATGAAAAGCAACATATCAATGAAGAGAATTTCCAATCATTAAAACGAAAATTAGGATTTCCATTAAGTTTACAATGGAGTGTTCTCGAGGAAGCGTTCGATGAATTGGAAAACCTTTTAAAAGAGCAAAGAAAGAAAAAGATTCAACAACAATTAGTTCAATCAATTCAAATCGAAATAAAGGATTTTGAAGACAAGTGGAAGCAGCGTCTTCCTGAACCATGGACGAATGCAAATACAATGTTTTCACAAATGCATTCTCTCTTGGATAACTTAAATGAATTTCTGCATAAACAAGCTCAATATAAAGAAAAAGTAAGTGAATTATTGGAAGAATCTCAGTTATGGCGGGTAGAAAGTCAACAAATTCAAAAAGAAATTGATCATTTACTACAGCTTGCCAAAGTAAAAACCGAAGAAAAATTTCGTATACTTGGTGTACAAGCGAAGGAAAGAAAAGAATGTATTCAGCGCCTGAGTTTAGTTCAACAACATCTTCCTTTAGTAGAAGAAGAAAAAGAAACTCTCACTAGTTCACAAATAAAAGAAAAGATTAAAACCTGGGACAAGAATCTTCAAAAAAGAGAAGCGGAATTAGAAATAACCAGAGCAGAAATCGTGAAAATAAATTATGAAATAGCTACTTTAGAAGAAGGCGAGGACTATACAGCTCTGCTACATCGTTATTACGAGAAAAAAACGGAATTCCAAGAATATGCAATCCAATGGGCACAGTTTGCTGCCGCTCAAAAAGCTCTAGCTCAAACAATGGCTTCTTATAAGAAAGAACGTTTACCAAAAGTGATTAAAGAAGCAAATGCTTTAGTAAATGAACTGACAAACGGTCAATACATTCAAATTCAACGAGATGATCAGCAGCAACTAATAATAAAGAGAAAAGATCATGTTTACTTTTCACCAAACCAACTAAGTCAGGCCACGAAAGAACAGGTGTATGTAAGCATTCGGTTAGCTCTAGTCGCCTCTTTATGTCGGGAGTATCCTTACCCCTTGTTAATCGACGATGGGTTTGTTCACTTTGATGCCGCGAGAACCCAATCTGTACTTGAGACATTAAAACAGTGCAGTGAGAAGACTCAGGTCATTTATTTTACATGTCATGATCATATTGTGGAACAGTTTCCGAAAGAAAATATACTAAATTTATCTGCACTAGTAAAAACTTAATCAGAGTGATGGAATATCATGCCCTACCGTTCAAGTCGATTTTCTGTAAGAAATGTGATGTGCAAAGTAGTTTTTGCACCGTAACATTTCCCATTCTATTTTTTTTTCGGTAAAATGTAGAGAGTCTTCACACAACTGAGGTTTTACCAAAAAAGAGCACATACTTTTTAAATGATTTTTGTATCTACCTCTAGCCGCCTTGCGATTTTTTTAATTCCAAGCTAAGGGACTCTAATATTCCTCAAAAAGTGAAGAGAAACTAACAAATGGAAAAGGATGCATATCTTCTGAGTCAACTTCTGATATTCACGCCTGTTTAACAGGAGATATTAGCACTAGTTGAAAAATCGAAACGTGAATTTGACCTCAAGAGAGTAAATGCTAAGAAAGGATTCTTTTATGAAAAATAATGTAGAATGGAAGCAAAAGCGTGGTCCATTACTCATACTAAGCTTTAATTTGTTTATCATCATGGTAGGAATTGGACTTGTCATCCCGATACTTCCCTTTTATGTGGAAAAATTTAATGCCAATGCACAAGTACTGGGTGCCCTCATTGCGGTCTTCGCGTTTATGCAATTTTTATTTGCTCCTGTATGGGGGAGGTTGTCCGATAAAATTGGACGAAAACCTCTAATTACAATTGGCTTAATTGGCTTTGCTGTGGCTGAATTTATATTTGCTTTTGCGGTTGGGCTGTGGATGTTATTCCTCTCACGAATGTTAGCTGGTATCTTCGGATCTGCTCTAATGCCGACTGCAATGGCGTATGTATCCGATGTAACAGATGAGGATAAGCGTGGACAAGGTATGGGAATATTAGGAGCCGCAATGGGACTAGGAATCGTTGTAGGACCTGGGATTGGGGGCTGGTTGGCTGAATTTGATTTATCCTATCCTTTCTTATTTGCTGGAATTGCTGCATCTATAGCTGCATTGGTATCTGTTGTGGTTTTACCTGAATCCTATCCAAAAGAGCTCAGGGAACAAGAGAGCTCAGTAAAACGGGAAAATCAATTTATCTTAATGAAAAAGGCCTTATCAAGTCAAGTAGGATTTTTACTCATTTTAGTTTTCATTATGAGTTTCGGATTGGCCAATTTTCAATCTATTTTTAGCTACTATGCTTTGAAGAGATACGAATATGGTCCACAAGAAGTAGGAAGTATTATCTTAATTATCGGGATTATCGGGACGGTTGTTCAAGGAGTAGTTGTTGGAAAAATGACGAAAAAATTTGGTGAGGAACGGGTTGTGACAATCTCGTTGCTTATTAGTGCATTTGGTTTTATTATCATGACTTTAGCACCAAGTTTTGTTTGGATTTTGGTTACGACATCAATCTTCTTCATCGGTAATTCGATGCTACGTCCATCCTTAAACTCCTTAATTTCTAAGTTAGCAGGAAATCGCCAAGGGATGGTTATGGGACTGAATAATTCTTTTTTAAGTCTAGGAAATGTCGTTGGTCCATTACTTGCCGGAACATTATTTGAAGTTAACATCCAGATCCCTTATCTTTTTGGTGCTTTTGTAATGATTGTGGGTTTAGTGGCAACAAAAATTTGGATTGCTCAAAAAGAAAAAATAAACATCGTTGCATAGAAGTGGAGTAAGCCGGTGAAATGCAAGACCTATAGATTACATGAAAAAACAATTAGTATAAGTCTCTTCAAGGGAATAGCCACAGTTACTGTGGCTATTGTTGGCTCTATAGAGAATTGAAGATTAGCTAAAGAAAACGAATTGAAAATATAGGTATCCGTATAAACACTGAAAATATCAGAGATCTCTTCACCTTCTACGGGGAAGAATCTCAGTAAATATTAGATAGAGTATTTGTGATATACTGTCTGTAATCAAATCAAGAATCGGAGGAATACCTGATGACTAAAGGGTTAAATTTTTATGATGCAGGACAAACAGTTGAAATTTATGCATTGATTAAATCAGTTACGAAAGGAACAACGAACACAGGAAAGCCGTTTCTAACAATTGTTCTTCAAGATAAAAGCGGATATATGGAAGCGAAGCTATGGGACGCCTCTGAACAAGACGTATTAAGCTACCAAGCAGAGACAATTGTAAAAGTAGTAGGAGACATTCACAATTATCGTGGTAAAAACCAATTCAAGATTCGACAAATTCGTGTATCAAATCCTTCAGACAGAGTAGAAGTTTCTGACTTTTTAGAGACGGCTCCTTTGGATAAAGAAGACATGTCTAGTAAAATTACTCAATACATATTTGAAATGAAGAACCCAAACGTGCAACGGATTACTCGGCATTTATTAAAAAAACATCAACAAGAGTTTCTTGAGTATCCAGCAGCGACAAAAAATCATCATGAATTTGTTTCCGGACTAGCATTTCATGTGGTATCGATGCTTGATTTGGCAAAATCGCTCTGTCAGTTGTATCCTTCTTTAGACGCTGATTTGTTGTATGCTGGCATTATTTTACACGATCTAGGGAAAGTGATTGAACTCTCTGGTCCTGTTTCAACGACCTATACGATAGAAGGAAATTTATTGGGACATATCACTATTATGGTCAATGAAATTGGCCAAGCTGCTGAGGAATTGTCTATCTCTGGCGAAGAAGTGATGGTATTAAAGCATATGGTTTTAAGTCATCATGGTAAAGCAGAATGGGGTTCTCCGAAACCACCGATGATTAAAGAAGCTGAAATGCTACATTATATAGACAATATTGATGCAAAGATGAATATGCTCAATCGCACAATGGACCGCACAAAGCCAGGTGAGTTTTCGGAAAGAGTATTTGCGCTTGAAAATCGCTCGTTTTATAAACCTACTTTTCACGAATAAAGAGTGCATGTTTACAAAAAAGATTCATATACATATATAGAAAAAGGACAAACTGTAGGAGGGAATAAAGCAAATGACACTGCCTATTTGGATGTACTTTATTGTCGCAGGAATCTTTTTTAGTGGACTTATGACGCTGAAAACAGCAAAAGAAGAGCGAGATTTAGAACAGGAATGGATCGAAAAAGAAGGTGAAGTCTATATAGAAAGAATGGAACAAGAACGAGAACGTCGACATACAAAAGAAGAAGTAGAAGAAGAGAGGTTACTCAGCTGAGTAACCTCTCTTCTTCTGTGAATTGAGTCATCAATAGAGACTATATAAAGGTCGACCTAACGGCTTCTACTTAAGAATTAATTTCTGGATAGTTGTGTTTTCGGTCAAAGGACGAGCTACCTTCGCATTTCAGTAACTAGCTCAGGGCATTTACAGCCAACTGCTTGACTCTCAGGCTTCGTTCTGTGTTTTGCTCACTGTCTGCCTTCCCTCAACAAGCAACTCCGCATTTCGGTGTGTGAGCACTTAGGGGGACAATTAACGCTGGGATTATCAGGACCTTTCTATGAGCCATCGTTACCCTGCCACTGATGAGCTACGCGCCCTCTACAGCTTTCTTACTCTTCCAATGTGCAATAAAGAAAGAGGTACCAGTATATACTGGTACCTCTTTTTTTATTCTTCTTCAGGCACGTCTTCGGCAGGAATTTCTGGTAATGCTCCTGCATCTAGAATCGCTTTAAAGGTGTTTTCTAATTGTTCATCTTTGATATCTAAATCTGCTTCTTCAAGTTCTTCTTTCATCGCGGCTTGAATAGTTTCAGGTGTTACTAGTGTGGTCATGTACATGTCTTTCAGTTCTTCTTTCATGTCTTCAAATGGCGCTTTTTCTTTCATATCAGTAATTTCAATAATATGGTAGCCATATTGAGATTGAATTGGTTCACTGACTTCCCCAATTTCAAGCTTATCTAAGGCTGCTGAAAATTCAGGTACAAAACCTTGGCGGCCTTGATAATCAATCCAACCTAAGCTTCCGCCATTTTGAGCGGATCCAGTATCATTAGAATTTTCTTTAGCTAAGTCTTCAAAACTTTTTCCTTCAGCAAGTTGTTTTTTGATTTCTTCAGCTTTCGCTAAATCATCGACAAGAATATGACGAATTTCCGCTTCAGGTGACCATGTTTCATAAAAGGCTTTTAGATCCTCATCGGTAACTTCAATATCCTTCAACGCTGCTTTTTCTTGAAGAAGCTGTAACTTTAAATACTCTTTAAAAGACTCTTCTGTCAAATTGTATTGACTAAGAGTTGTCTCGAAGTTCTCCCCAAGTTGTTCCTTCGCTTCTTCAAGTTTTTTATCAAGTTCTTTATCACTTACTTCATAGTTATCAGATAAAACTTGAGTAAGAACAAGATCTTGTAAAGCTTGTTCGACTTGAGGAGTGAACTTTGTCTTAAGTGCGTCAAAGAGCTCTTCTTGGGTAACATCTCCTGCTTTTGATTTAACTACTACTTCATTTTCATCTGCATTATTGCATGCACTTAGCGCTAAAACACCTGCGGCTAAGGATACGGATAATATCCATTTTTTCATGCTGAACAACTCCTATAATTTTCTGTTAAATTCTCCACTGCCTACTATAACATAAAATACTAAAGACTAAAACAAATGCACAAAATCGATGTATAAAAATGGGCTATTGTTCCTTCCCAATTTTAAAAATAAACATATGATGTTAACGAAGAGATAAAGGAGGTAGTTAAGATGAGTCAAGGATATAATTCAGGCTTTGCTTTACTTGTCGTATTGTTTATTTTACTAATTATCATTGGTACAGCTTATATTTGTTAACATTTTAAAAATATCGGCAATTTTCTTAAACGGAAGAAGATGGAATGGAAATAGTGTTCAGTAGCACTTCTAAAGGAGGTGGAACGATATGGGTGGAAGCGCTTATGGCGGAGGTTTCGCGTTAATCGTCGTGTTGTTTATCTTATTAATCATAGTAGGTGCTGCTTGGTTGTGCTAAGCAAATAGGTCGTAAGTCAATGATTGACTTATGCTTCACCTTTGAAAGGAGGAGGTAGGATATGTCTGACGGTTATGGCGGAGGCTTTGCGTTAATCGTAGTCCTATTTATTTTGCTCATCATTATTGGAGCATCTTGGGTATATTAATAAGACGTTTTTCAGAAAGATCGATACTTTAGATAGAACTATAGACTCTTTAAATTTTTCAGTGCTGACTTTAAGTTGAAATTAACTAAGTTCCTGAATTGGTTTAAAGAAAAGCAGGAAGAAAGCGTATTTTCAGTGCCTTCTATAGTTTGACCCTAACATAGTTTGAGAATTCAATCATAATAACAAACAAAAAGCCAGATTCGAATAAAAAGAATCTGGCTTTCGTTATGTAAAGAGTACCTCAATATAAGAGGATACAAGCAGGATGGTAATAAGTACATTAATTGTACGAAACACCTTTACCTGACGTTCTTCAGGAATATCTCTCGTTACACAAAGAGTATTTGTGAGTTTATTAATGAAATACAAAATAAATACGGCAAATACTATAAATGTGGAGACCATTTTTACCCCTCCCCAAGTTGTCTATATCCAATACGATACCAAATTTTGATGAGTATGGATAGAGCAATAAATGACGAAATTAGGCAGATGAGTAAAAAAGCAGGAAAATCTAAGTTACTCACATACTAGAACTTCACATCCTCTATCACTTTCTTCAATCATAGCATTTTTCGGGCAAAATAATAAATATTTTGCATAAATTACATCAGTTGTACAAATTGCCCAATGATAAGCCATTATAATCGTAAAATAATGCACATAGTTAGGTAGATGCAAACATGCGAAAATTAGCAATGTATTCAACACGATCATTGGACTGAATATGGAAGAAAGATATAAATTTTTAGGAACAGGTTCTCTTACTTTAATTTGTATAATAGGAATAAACGATAACTGCCAAACCCATTGTATTTTCACATGTTTCCAAACAGGTAACAGAGGAATTAGATGAAAAATTTTGTGTAAAGGATAGATTAATAAGACACTAATAAAAAACAATGAAAAATGGGTATCGTATAATGTCTGTGAAAAAAGTAATGTAAAAGGTACATATACCAAGGTGAAAATAGATAATCCAGTAATCAAGGATAGTAAAAACAATCGTTCAAAACCAAATTGTTTTTCAAAATTAATTGATTTCCAACAATGCACGTAAAACGCCTCCCGTTGAGACAAAGTAATAACGAATGAATTAATCGCTTAACATACTTTACGCTCAAACATAAAAAAAATCAATAGAAGTTTTTAAGAGATTAGAAGGAAAATGTTTCTTTAATCTGAAATGAATCATTTCATTTGTTACAATGAGTAAAAAAATAGAAGGATTTCTGCAAGGAGAAAGAGAAGATAGTAAAAAAAGGGAATTTGGTGAAAATATGAGTTCAATTGAAGAACGTTTAGAAAAGCTAGAATTTCATCATAAATTGATGATGAATATGTTGGATCAAACCAAACGGGAGTTCGACTATATAGTCATTGCAAGAGGGTTGTCACAAGCAGAGGTAGAACATTTCTATAATTTATGTGAACAAATGAACAAGAAAAGAGAAGCGCAAAAAGCGGAAAAATTTGTGTTTTACGCTCCGCTTTTTAACGATTTTAAAAATCAGCTACATCCAAAACTATCCTTAATTGAAACGATAGATGCTTGCTTGAAGCAAGGTATTTATCCAGAGCTGATGTTGCAGTTAAAGAAAAATCTTTAGCGACTAAGTTCTTCTTCATGAGGTTGTTTCACAATTTTTCCGTTTTCTTCTAAAAAATCGTGCTCAATATTCGTAAATGATTTTTCGAAGATATCCATAAAATCTGATCCATAAATATTTTTTACTATACTCATCATTTCAATCATATCCGGATACTTTCCGTAGAGTTCCTTTAATGGGCCGACTCCTTTAAAAACGGCGTGTTTCTCAGGTTGGTAGTTCTCCATTAAATCTAATAAAACGCTTTCACCTTTATCCGTTAAACAAATATAAGTATTTCGTTTGTCACTTTCTTTTTTCGAGAATTCCAAAAATCCTCGCTCTTCTAATTTTTTGGAAAAGTTGAAAGCGGTTGAAACATGCATCACGCCAAATTTTGCCACGTCTGAAATGGAAGCACCTTTTAAATGATACGAAATCCACAAAATGTGATGTTCATTTATGTTTAAATCATAAGGCTTAATCCACTGTTGCCAATCTTTCTCGATTGCCTTCCATAATGCTTTGCTTAACTGAGCCATTCGCTGACTAAACAGCATGGCTTCCTTCATTGAAATGGAGGAAGTCTCATTCATCATTTCTCACCTCTTTAATAGATTTAGAGTTGTTTTTGTAAAAAATAGTTAATCCTCTACTATCATTATGCCAATAAAATAAAAAAGAAGCTAGGAAAAATTAACGAAATTTTTAGAAAGTAGGAAAGATACCACCCTAGAGGGAGGCATCTGACTATTTTTATGATGATTTATTTTGTCCAATTGAGCTTTCAAGCTCCTCAATTGTACGTTGAATGTCTTCAACTTCTCTTTGAATGTTTTCTTGGTTATATGAGATACCACTTTGCCATTGCTGAACAGATATTTTAACATCTTTTATGAAAAGGGAAAGAGTTTCTTTTCCTTCTTTCGAAAGGTAAGTAACAGACCTCTTAATATCTTGAAGATTATGTTTAAGCTCATCAATGTACTCTTTTACTTCTTGGCTATTTTTCTTTAGTTGCTTTCTCATCTCTTGTCCGGATGAGGGAGCATTCGTTAAGGCTGTGCAGACGCCAATTGCTCCTCCAATCAATAATCCATAGGAAAATAACTTCTTATTCATAAAATCACCTCAATCATTCTATTTATATAGGAATTCTACATCTTCTACAAAAATTCCTTCTCTAAATCTTTCCCTATTTTTTAAAAAGACAAACGCGCTCTACATATCCATCTTTTAATTTGCATAAATTGTGAATATAGACATCGTTAGGGGTGGAATGATGAATGGAGTTGTATTTGGTTTTTTTGCATTAAGTATTATTCTATTCTTTGGAACTTTTCATTATATACTTGCTTCACAAAAGCCGGGAATGTATCCGCCTAAGAACCTATTGAAGAGGAGAGCTAGCGTCTTAGCGGGCGGAGGCTGCATTGTGTTTATTCTTGGGTTATTACTCTGGTTTGCAACAACCTAAGAAAAGCAGAATGCGCTCGTTTACCTGCGACCAGTATAAGACGAGGACTGGCCTAGGGCGCACTATGCCTCAAGCCACTGCAGCTGGGTCCGTCTATTTTTGTTGGAAATCAACAGTGAAATGGAAGATTTAATCAAAAATAAAATGAAAAAGCCACAATGTATCCGAAAAGAGCCATTAAAAAAGGAACCCACTGTATGGGGTTCCTTTTTGCTTTACATTAAAATGTAACTTGAGCGTTTCGAGTTGTACGTGAATATATGTTTGTAATCAAAGGATAAAGAATAAACATCGCTCCTGCATTTAAAAGGGTTGCAGGTAGAACAGCTGCAACGAATAGAGCGGAAAAGGCTATAGGCAAACCAACAATAAAGTAGGCAGATCCAAGAAAAATTAAGCCTGAAGTTAGTGTACCAATAACGGTTAATATCGTCGAATATACTAAAGGAAATCGGATTTTTTTTAGAATCAAAAACAGTCCATAAAAAAGAAAGGCTGTTATGGGTTTGTCAATCATATTAGGAAGAAACCCACCTGGAAAAGTGCTTGTCAATCCAGATATAAAACCTGTCGTAATTCCTAATACTAAAACACTTTTTGTTTCTGGGAATAGAAGAATCCCTAGAAACATCATAAGTAACATCATATCCGGTTTCATGCCAGAAGCGAAACCAGGAATCACAAAGTGCAGTACTGCTCCTATACCTATAAACAGGGATAAAGTAACCAAATTTTTCGTATTCATTTTCTGCCTCTCCTCTTCTCAACTAAACTATACTTTGCTTCTCCCAACGTACCCTTTGATCGTTGGCGAAAAGTTTACAATAGTATACCACAACTTACTAGTAGAGAAAAGCCAAAATATAATGTAGATTTTAACAAAGGATTTTTGCAAGCGAAGTTGCAGGGTTTAGCGGATGTGTATGAAATGTTGAAAAATATGTTTCTCGGAATCTTCTTTGTTATTTGTAGAAGTTACTGCCAATAGGGTGAATGTTATTGACGATTAAAACAAAAATAGATGTCTTCAATTATTTTCATCGGTAACTACATCCTTATTGAATTGATACGAAAAAAGTCCAACGACTTTTTTATCTTGATATACAGACGAATTCGAATAGAAACCCCTCTAGGAAAACAGCTATATGAAAAAACAAAAAAGAAACACCAACTCATTTGTTGGTGTTATTGAATATTTTCCGAAATCGTTGTGGATATTTCTTGAAGATCAGCTAAGGTGTATTCACTCGTATGGGTCTTCCAAACCGCTCCAAAACCATCATTCTTTCCATAGCGAGGAAGAAGATGGAGATGATAATGAAAGACAGCTTGTCCAGCTTCTTTTCCGTTATTATTGAGAATATTTAGTCCAACTGGATTGTAAGCTTCTTTAATTCCTTTCGCAATCTCTGGAACAACCTGGAAAAGGTGGGCTGCAATTTCACCCGTCAATTCATAAACATTCTCTTTATGTATTTTAGGAATAACCAGAGTATGTCCCTTTGTTACTTGACTTATGTCTAAAAAGGCGTAAACATGCTCATCTTCATAAACTTTGGCGGAAGGGATTTCTCCTGCTAAAATTTTGCAAAAAATGCAGTCACTCATAATTCGATCTCCTCTCTTTTTAATATATTAATTTTACCATAAGGATGAAAGAGAACCAAAAAAAGGGACAGGATGACGATGACATCCTGCCCTTGAAGGGGTTAACATAAGGTTTAGTTTTTATACAAACTTCTCTTTAACAAACACCTCATTCGCTCATAATTTTATGTGCAGAAATAGTGTTTTGAGAATGAATTTGACCTTTGTTCAACGCGACCATCCCCTTTTCGTTTTTCTTAGCTACTTTAGCTTAAAAAAATGTAAAGAGTCTGAGACAAACACCTCATTTTTCAATTTATTTTAGAAAAATGGTGTATAAACTAGGGTTTCTTCGTGCATAATAACCATCCCCTTATTGTTGATACTACGAAATGCAATGGTCCTGGTATTTAACAACCACCCCGTTTTGCAATTTGTTGTCCCCTTCGAATATTATGATAACCAAGCCGGAAAAAAATATACAAGAAAATGAAAAAACGAAAAGAAAATGAGGAATGCTTTCAATTTTGCTACAATGGTGGAAAGACCATTTTGGAAAGGGCGTAGAAGATGAGCTTACTTCAATTGAAAAGTATCACTGGTGGTTATACGAGAAAACCAGTGTTGAATGATGTATCTTTTTCAGTCAATCATAAAGAAATTGTTGGATTAATTGGCTTAAATGGAGCTGGGAAGAGTACGACTATCAAACATATTATAGGGTTAATGGAAGCGAGATCAGGGAGTATTACCATTAACGATGTTGAGTTGAAAAATAATCCTGATGCATATCGAAAGCAATTTTCCTTTATTCCTGAAACGCCCATTTTATACGAAGAATTAACGTTAGAAGAACATCTACAGCTTACCGCGATGGCGTATGATTTAAGTGAAAAGGAATACGAAGAACGTATTTTCCCTTTATTAAAAGAATATCGTTTAGAAAAAAAATTAAAGTGGTTTCCCTCTCACTTTTCTAAGGGCATGAAACAAAAAGTAATGATTATGAGTGCTTTTTTAACACAACCTGATTTATATATTATCGATGAGCCGTTTGTTGGACTTGATCCGCTGGGCATTCAGTCCTTACTTCAATGGATGGAACGAATGAAACAAAAAGGTGCGGGGATTTTAATGAGCACACATATTTTAGCTACTGCTGAAAGATATTGTGATTCGTTTGTAATTTTGCATGAGGGAAAGGTAAAAGCGAAGGGAACGTTAGAACAACTTCAAGTTCAATTCAACATGCCATCAGCTACGCTTGATGATATCTACATTGCTTTAACAAAGGACGAAACCGAATGAAGTCAATAGAATCCATATGGAAACAAAGAGTCACTCAATATAATCGAGAACTCCAAAAATATTTGCGTTATATGTTAAATGACCATTTGCTTTTTGTCCTCATCTTCGCTCTTGGAGGAGGGGCATACACATATAATGAATGGGTTGCTACTCTAGATCATACTTTTCCTGCTGAAATAATCATGGCCGTTGTTTTAGGTGGTCTTTTAGTATTCACCCCAATTTATACGTTTTTAGAAGAGGCAGATTCGGTATACTTACTGCCAATCGAAGGAAGAATGAAAGGATATTTCCGAAAAAGCATACTGATTTCTTTTCTCTTTCAAGCTTACATTCCGTTACTCGTACTAGCTGGATTTATGCCGATGTATGTTCAAGTAACAAACGGTTCATTCTCAACTTTCTTTACAATTTTACTTATCTTTTTAGTCATAAAAGGATGGAATCTCTTCATTAAGTGGAATGTGTTGAAGTTCCAAGAAACCGAAATTATCTGGATGGATAATTTGATTAGGACAATGTTGAATATTATTTTATTGTTCTTTATTTTTGTGAAATCAGGTACTTTTTTTATTCTGGCAACAGGCATTATATTCATTACATACGGTCTCTATTTTTACCTAGCCTCCAAGGGAAGAACCTTAAAGTGGGAGCGCTTAATTAATATGGAAGCCTCTAGGTTATTACGATTTTATCGCCTGGCAAACCTGTTTACAGATGTACCAAAGTTAAAAGGACAAGTTCACAGAAGAAAATGGTTAGATCCATTCTTGAAGAAAGAAACCTTTACACAAGAATCGTCTTATCCGTTTTTGTATACCAGAACATTTCTCCGAAGTAGCGAATATTTTGGTCTATATATAAGGTTAACCCTTCTGTCTATGCTGTTATTGTACGTTAATGACTGGATTTATTTTCAAGTGTTTATTAGTGTTCTTTTTCTTTATTTAACTGGATTCCAGCTTATACCTTTACTAAAAAAACACAACTATGTTATTTGGTTAACCTTATATCCGTTGTCTAAGGGAGCAAAGAGAGAAGCTTTTTTAGCTCTTGTGCAAAAACTATTAGTTGGTCAAGCGATTTTGTTTTCAGTTATTCCCGCACTAATGGGACAATGGCAGCACAGCATTATGGTGCTTATCATCAATCTAGTAGTTGTCGTGGTCATGATATCGGTTTATATTCCGAAACGAATGAAAAAAATTCAAGATTAAGAAAGGGAATTATGCAAACTTATTTTGAAGAAAAGGCGAAATTGGAGACCGATGCTTGGAAGAAGCGGATAACGAAAAAACCAGGAATGATTTCTCGCTATACAAAACAAGTTCAATCTTCCATGCATAAAGTGATTCCAGAAAAAGCGCAGGACATGGTAACGGAAAGTATAAAGAAAATGATTGAAGTCACATTATTTGGATCTGAATACACAACGAAGTCACTTGAAAGCATTCCGATGTCCCTTGAAGGGAAAGAAAGAAGGATGTTATCGGCTTTACAAAAATATCAAAAAACAGCCGCCTTAGAAGGAGCTGGAACTGGTGCCGGAGGTATTCTTTTAGGTTTAGCGGATTTTCCGCTATTATTGGCCATTAAAATGAAATACTTATTTCATGTGAGTGCAATATATGGCTATTCCTTTAAGAGTTATGAAGAACGTTTGTTTTTGTTGTTCGTATTTCAATTAGCGTTTTCAAACGGTGAACATCGTTTGGAAACCTTAAGGCAAATAGAGGGATGGGAAGAGAAAAAAGCAGAGCTAATTTCCATGGATTGGCAAGTATTGCAACAAGAATACCGGGATCACATTGATCTTGTTAAAATGTTCCAGATGCTACCCGGTTTTGGTGCCGTTGTAGGTGCTATTGCAAATTATCAATTATTAGATCATCTAGGAGAAACAGCTATACACGCCTTTCGGATACGATATTTTTTAGAGACTGGCTAATTTTAAAGTGCCTATGATAATGGGACTTTTCACATACCTTTTTTCTAATTAATTTATTGTCCAAAACAAACTATCATTTTTTCAGTAATTTCGTTCAGAGAAAATGCTGTGAAATGAAGTCATATCAAAATTTATCGATTAGTTCAAAAAGCAACAATCTTTGCAAAAATAGGCTCTCAATAGAGAAGCTAGATTAAAGAGGATGATATCCATGATTAAAGCGATTATTTTCGATTTTGATGGGCTAATAGTAGACACTGAATCGGTTTGGTTTGACGTATTTGTAGAAGTATTAAGAGATTATCAGGTCGATCTAAGCTTGAGTGAATTTGCAACATGCATAGGAACTACTGACGATATCTTGTTTGAATCTCTTCAAAAAAAATCAGGGAAAATTCTAAATCGAGAGTCGATTAAAGAGAGAACAGAACAATTATATTTCCGAAGAATGGAAGAGCTAACCCTAAGAGAAGGAGTTCAAGAATATCTTGAAAGTGCGAAGAGAAGCGGGTTAAGAATTGCATTAGCTTCAAGTTCAAGCAAAAGCTGGGTCGAGGGATTTCTCGAAAGGTTTCATATTCGTCACTATTTTGAGGTTATCAAAACAAAAGATGATGTCAAAAAAGTGAAGCCGGACCCAGAGTTATATTTACAAGCAATAGAAGCTCTCAAGGTACAACCGGAGCAAATCATGGTCTTTGAGGATTCACTCAATGGATTAAACGCGGCGGTTAAAGCGAATTTATCTTGTGTTGTTGTCCCAAATAACGTGACAAGAGAATTAGCATTTAGAGGACACACTCACCTCATCCAGTCTATGAAAGATGTTTCATTAAACGATGTTCTCGAATTGGTTTACGCAAAAAAAAGCTCTAAAAATTAGAGCCCGCTGAATGTATCTTATTGGTAATCTACTGCTGCTAATCCAAGGACCTTTGCAGCAATTAACATCGCTTTCTCATTAATATCAAATTGGGGATGATGATGAGGGAATGCAATCTCCACGTCGTCTGGTTTTGCTCCTGTAAAGAAAAATGAACCTGGTACATGCTGAAGATAATAGGCAAAGTCCTCTCCACCCATTTGAGGTTCCACTTCGGCAAGGGATCGGACATCTTTGATTTTTGCAGCATTAGAAGACAAATGATGTGTCTCTGATTCCGTGTTGATGACTGTCGGATATCCACTTTCATATGAAAACTCAAAATCGCATCCAGAGGCACTGCAGATACCGTTAATCATTCTTTCCATTTCTTCCATTATTAGTTTTTGAGTTTCTTTTTTGAACGTTCTCACTGTACCAGTTAGTTTACAGTCATCCCCTATTACATTAAAGGCATGATCGGCCACGAAGGACCCTACACTTAACACAGCTGCATCGATTGGATCAACTCTTCGGGAGACTATCTGTTGAAGATGTACGACAAGTTGAGAAGCAACAAGTAAACTATCTTTTGTTTTATGTGGCTGTGCTCCATGACCACCTGATCCCTTAATTTTGATTTCAAAACGATCAGCGGCGGCCATTATAGGTCCGGATCGGTAGAGGATTGAATGGAGTGGCTCGGTCGCCCATAAATGAGTTCCAAAAATAGCATCCACTCCGTCTAAACAACCATCTTCAATCATGGCCTTAGCTCCGCCTGGCGCATACTCTTCAGCATGTTGATGGATGAACACATAGTCGCCAAACAATTCATCCTTTAGATCATGAATGCTTTTTGCTAATACCAAAAGAGTCGCTGTGTGTCCATCATGCCCACACGCGTGCATGACTCCTGGAACCGTTGATTTATAGGGAACATCTTTCTGGTCTTGAATAGGTAATGCATCAAAATCAGCACGTAAAGCGACTGTTCTTCCTGGTCTACCAGTTGACACTCTTGCAACTAGACCGTTTCCCCCTACGTTCTTTTGAAAAGGTATACCCAGTTTTTGATAGAAATTCGCAATATAAGCAGCAGTCTGGTCTTCCTTAAACGACAGTTCCGGGTGTTGGTGCAAGTGTCGGCGGATTTGCACCATTTCTTCGTATCGACAATCTAGTAAAGTAAACAATTTTTTCAATTTATCGTCCTCCAATGATTAATGGATGTAAAATTTAGAATAGTATAACATTATAGTTTGGTAATTTATAGAGCAATTTCAGTCATAAAATGATATGAATGCGAGCGGGGAAGGGGGATCCATTATTTGTGATAGATAATTAATGGATTGAATCTAGGGAGACTTACTAAGGAGTATACAGCAAAAGGTAGGTGGATATCCTTTTAAGATAATATGCTAATAAAATAATGTTGGTCAAAAATGAGGCTGGGGCATAACTAAATTGACTAGTTTTAAGCCGAATAATTTTAAATTTAATTAAGCGGTATAAATAAAAAACCCAAACTATCATGCGAAATTCTAAATTAGAAATTCGCATGATAGTTCGGGTTTTCCTTTGGTTAAAATACTTTTGGCCCATCCTCTTTTGGGAGAGGGAGTTTCTAATTACTGTAATGGCTTTTCTTTTGAAAGGGGAAGGGTTAGCTCTACACGAGTCCATTTATCTTTTTCACTATAATAATGGACCGACCCATTCATGTCTCGTATGATTTTATTCACGACCATCGAGCCAATGCCAGTGCCTTTCGTTTTAGTTGTGTAGTAAGGAAGACCTATTTTTTCAAGTTCATTAGCACTCATCCCTACGCCATTATCCGTTACTGTAATGGTAAGCATGTCTAGTGATTTGTCAGCCCTCGTTTCAACAGTCACCTTACCTTGGTCTTCTATCGCTTCCATTGCATTGTTTAGGATATTAAGAAGGCATTGTTTGAAATAATGCTTATCCCCTAAAATGAAATCTTCATTTGAATCTTGATATTGTAAAGAAACATTATGTAGGTTTGCAACAGGTTTTAATAGCTGAATGGTTTCAAAGGTAGCAAGTTGAACATGAAATAGTTCATGCTTCATTTGTCCAGGCTTCGCTAAGGAAAGATAGTCTGTAACGATCCGGTTAGTTCGATCTAGTTCTTCTAAAATCAGCGGTGAAAATTCAGGTAATTTCTGATGATTGTCCGCTTCGCTTAAATGCTGAATAAAGCCTCGCACTGTAGTGAGTGGATTTCGTAATTCGTGAGCAAAGGCTGCAGCCATATGCCCAACCGTTTGCAATCTTTCAAAATAAGCGGCCTCATCAATTTGCTTGTTTCCTTGCAGTAACTTCTCTATTAAATAGACAAGTGCTACAAAAGTGAGAAGAAAAAGAAAGTTATAAACAAAATAAAAGGCGTTATCAAGAAAGTCAATAGTAGCTTTTAAGATAAGCGTAGTCATGATGACGTATGGAATGAAGAGAACGATACAATATTGGAATTTCTTTTCGCTCTTCATAAAGCTTTTTCGAAAGAGTATGGCTAGGAAAAACGCGATTAAGTTAATCATAATTCCGACAAGAAAAAATTCACCGCCAATTAAATATCGGCCAATTGAGACGACAATTGTAGTGATAGCTCCAACCGCCCACCCAAAATAGAGAGTGGAAACTATTATTAACACCATGCGCAAGTCGAAATTTGTCTCACCTAATGATTCGATTGGATTTACCATGCACAGAATGGCTGTAAATCCAAAGCTTATTCCATAGAAAAAATTGATATTAGAACTTGGGGACTGACGATCTTTAAATGGAAGGATAAGATTCATATTTATCGCCAACGAAAAAATAATTGTATAATTTACTAGTAATGGCTTTATGATGGATAAAAACAAAATTCCACTCCTTGCTAACGGAAAAAATTGCATGTGTATTGATAATTCTAGAGGAAATTCAGCCTGAATGCAATTAAACAAGGATTTGAACGTGATTTTTCTCATTTCAGTCTCAAGACGGAGAGAAAATCAACCCAATGATTCTCTTCCATGAGAGATTAGTAAACTATAATAAAATAAAGGTATAACCTTTTAAGTAGCGAAAAGTGAAAGTGGGAGGATATTATGAAAAAGAAATCAAGAAAACATGGTTTTTTTTTACTTCTACTATTAGTAGTAGGAGTAGTGCTATTACTATTGAATATTGGTGTCATTTCTTTTGGACTAGAAGAAATATTTAAGGGGGGACTTCCATATTTCATCACCTTCATAGGCGTCTACCTTTTTCTTAATGCATTTAGGCAGCGGTCATCTACTAAACTCTTCATTGGAATGGTATTAAGTACTTACGGTGGTTTGCTTCTTTTGGATTTGTATGAGCTCATGACATTTTCTTATGCGCATTGGCTCAAATTATGGCCATTATTAATCATTTTCATTGCTGTTAAAGGTATATTTTTCAGTCAAAAAAAGGATGATTTTCAATATAGTCCTCATAAAAAAAACATAAATATTGTGATTGATACAAATGAAAAATCGTCGGATATTTACAAAATGAAATCCAAAAAAATTCGAGAAAATCACCACAATGGCTTTATAGGGGATTTGAAATATAATGAAGATAATTGGTCATTAGAACCGATGTCACTTTCTCATTTTATTGGTGATGTATTTGTTGATTTTGGTAAGGCTTATATCCCTGATGGAGAAACACCGATTGAAGTGAAAAGTTGGATAGGAGATATCAAAATATTAATCCCAGAAGATATTGGAGTAGAAGTGTTCGCTAAAGTAAATCTGGGAGATATTAAACTACTGCATTTGAAATCTTCTGATGTGAAACCGAAAATTCATTATCGCTCTCCTAATTATGATGAGGCAGTAAAAAAAATTCAACTGACATTACAATTAAACATCGGATCCATCCGAGTGGATAAAGTGTAGGAGGTAAGGTGATGAGAACTGAAAATTTGTTTATTTGGATACTGAAACAGTATTTATTTCTTGCCTTATTTGGAACAGTGGTATTCTTTGTTTTCCTACAATTATTCTTGTATCTAGCTCAAGATCCGATGGTTTCGCTTGTGGAGTCTCTTTGGTTAACTGTTTGCTTATTTCTTGTTTTACTCACTGTGAATATCATTGTAGGCTTTCGATTTGGAACGTCATTAAAACATTCTTTTCAGGATGTTTTAACCTTTGTCTCTATCCTACGCAGTGGCAAATTTTCAGAAAGAATGAATTCTGAGGGAGGAGGTCAGTTTCCTATCTTAACAGAGGAATTAAATGAACTGGCTTCCTATATGCAAGATCAAGTGAAATCTCTTCAACGCTTAGCAGATGAAAAATCACAACTATTAGACAAAGCCCACCAGGCAGCGGTTATTGAAGAACGGCAGCGTTTAGCTCGTGATTTACATGATTCAGTGAGTCAGCAATTATTTGCTCTCAATATGTTATCTGCTGCTGCCTGTAAAGCGGTAGAAAAAAAAAGTGAGCATGCCGAAACTCAAATCAAACAAGTAGCAGAAATAGCCTCAAAAGCCCAAGGAGAGATGAGAGCCCTTCTCCTTCATTTACGTCCAATCGATTTAAGGGGAGAAACGTTAGAGCAAGGAATTCAAAAGTTGGTTTCAGAATTAAGAGGTCGCACACCAATTAATTTTGTAGAAAAATTAGTTGGGCTGGATGGCGTATCGAAGGGAAAGGAAGCCCATTTATTTCGAATTGTCCAAGAAGCCTTATCTAATATTCTACGCCATGCCAATGCTACGGAAATTCAAATTTTATCAGAAAAAAAAGAAAATCACCTTCTTTTGTATATTAGTGATAATGGGAAAGGGTTTTCAGTTAATCAGCATAAAATGACTTCTTACGGTGTTCAATCTATGAAAGAGCGCTGCGAGGAGCTTGGTGGTTTGTTTCAATTGCGTTCAAAAGAAAATGAGGGGACGTATATAAAAATGAAAATCCCATTTGATGAGGAGAGTAAGTGATGGAAAAAGTAAAAGTGATGATTGTGGATGATCATGAAATGGTTCGTCTAGGAATGAAATCCTACTTGCTTACTGAAGAGGGGATTGAATTTGTTTGTGAAGGAAAAAGTGGACACGAGGCAGTTAATCTTGCCAAACAATATAAGCCAGAGGTCATCCTGATGGATTTGTTAATGGAAAATGGAACCGGTATCGATGCTACTAAAGAAATTATGAATTTTCTTCCATCTTGTAAAATCATTATTTTGACAAGTTATTATGATGATCAACAGGTTTTTCCAGCTTTAGAAGCCGGAGCTTTTAGCTATTTGTTAAAAACGGCAAGTGCGGAAGAGGTCACAGCAGCTATTTATAAAGCAATGAAAGACGAAGCTGTTATCGAACCAAAGGTGGCTAGTAAGATGATGAATATGTTTCGTAGCCCGGATAAGAAACCACATCATGCTTTAACAGAGAGAGAGATGGACGTACTACGTTGTCTTGGCGAAGGCTTATCGAATCAAGATATAGGAAAAGAGCTATTTATTGGCGTTAAAACAGTAAAAACGCATGTGAGCAATATCTTGAGTAAATTAGGTGTTTCTGATCGAACACAAGCCGCCATTTATGCCAATCGTAACCACATTGTGCTTAAAAAATAGAAAAAGCCATATTAGATGTAGGCCACTGAAAAAGTGATATTTTAGAGAGGCTGTTTTCGCAAAGATTGTGGCTTTTCGAATATGAAGGAATCCCTTGACTTATATGATTTCGTGCTCTTTTCCTAATGAAAAATTCTTCATTTCTACATAAAAAGGAAGAAATCAATCGAAAAAACCCTACTGCCTGTTTTTTCTTTGTGTCAAGAGCAACAATGTATACGAAACCCCATGTCCTGTCAGACACCGCAATGAATGAAAATGGGGTCTAGCGGTTTAATGATGCATTAAACTGTTCATCC